>JAHDGN010000508.1 GCA_020627645.1 Akkermansiaceae bacterium | reverse complement strand
CGACAGCTGGAACTCTTCTAAATACCCCGCTGCTTGCGGCGGGGATCTTTATTATTTCATGAAAATCCGCGTCCCATTTTCCATCAAAAACTTCATTTTCATTTGCCTTTTGGGAGCCCTAAACGCTCAAACAAAAGTGGGCCGCTGGAACGAAAAAGTCGCCATGCAATGGTGGAAAGACCACTCCGCCCCCACAGATTGGATCAACGAGCAAAAAAATATCCACACCCAGCTCATCGAAATTTACAATCGCATCGGAAAAGAAAAGGCCTCATCAAACCCCCATTTTAAAGGCTGGGTCCTCCACCTAAAATGGCTCTCCCTCTTCCCTGAAAGTTGGACCGACCACCCCTTCTTCAAATCTAAAGACGCCCAACAAATCTTCCAAAAAATAGGCTCCGACAATATAATCCGAGACCTTTTCCTCCTCTCTCTTTCCCAATACGACAACCAACCAAAGGCGCTCGAACTCCTCTGCCAAATTCACCTCAAACACCCCGATGGCGCCCAAAAATTCGCCGCCCTCGCCACCGCCTTCAGCATCGTCTTTGATCAGGAATTTCCCGACGGCTGGCCTCACCATTTCGTGAAGAAGGAATCCCTCCTCATTGGCACCCGACCCATCCACGACCGCTTCCGGTTCTACCTCGAATCAGCCGAAAAAAAGAAGCTCGTTTTCGCCCCCGAAAAAATGTCCCCCCAGGACCTCAAATTCGTTGTCGACACCCCTGTTCCTCTCGAAGAACTCCAACACGTTCAAAGAGTCAAAATCCGCTCCACCCGACAACTCAGCCAGCTCTTCACCATGATCTCTTACGACCAGAGAAGACTCCAAGCCGGAGGTGGCGTATGGCCCCATGGACCTTACAAACTCTTCACCATCCAGAAAAAAGGAGGACTCTGCGTCGATCAGGCCTACTACACCCTTCATACTGCCAAAGCCAAAGGCATCCCAACCATCTTCTTCCTCGGACAAGGCAACTCTGGAGAACACGCCTGGCTCGGATTTTGGAAAAGCCACGACCGATGGAAGTTTGACCTCGCCAAATTTCAATCCGAAGACTTTCCCGCCGGACAAGCCTTCGACCCACAAACCTGGCGCAAACTTACCGACTCCGAATGCTCCTTCATCGAAAAACAACCCACCGAGAACAGCGCCCATCGAAAAGCCCAACTCTGCCTCGTTTGGGCCTCTCTTAACCCTAACGCTAACTTTCTCCACCCCCTCCTCCAACAAAGCCGCAGACTCTCTCCCAAGTTCATTTGGGCCTGGGAAGCCGAAGCCTCTTACCTAGAAAAAAAGAATGCCCCACCAGAACTCCAAGAAAAATTTTGGAAACAATGGATCGCAACCTTCAGAGAACAAAAAGACCTTCACTTCCGAGGACAAAAACGACTTCTCAACCTACTCGACGAAGCCGGAAAAACCGCTGAATACGACCGCATGATCAAACAAATCATCAACACCAACAAAAACAAACGATCTGACCTCGTCGTCAGCATCGCAGCCGAAAAAGTTTTTGTCCTCATCGAAAAAGAGCAGTGGGACAAAGCCAACACCGCCTTCCTCTCCACCATGTCCAGACTCCGCAACAAAGGAGGCGGCCACCTCTTCTACCATATCTTTCAGCCCTACATCCACGCCTGCCTTGAAAAAGGAAAAAATGACTTCGCGACCAACGCCCTAAAGAAGGCCCGAAGAACGTTCGAAGCCACCCCTGGATCCCTCCTCGACCAAGACCTCAAAGCCCTCGCTCGACTCGTCAAATCAAAGACCAGCTAAACCGAGTATAGCCAGCCCTGATCATCACCTCCAACCGCAAGCCTACCTTGACGATTGCAAAACAATCTCTTGATCCATCCCCGGACCAACCTCGATGACCTGAGAATCACGCTTTAAATCACCAAAGACCACCCGATACTTCCCTGCAGGAATGCCTCGCATGATTTCCGGACTATCCATAGGAGCTTTCATGTATCGGGACCCACAGTAAAATCGTCCCGAAGATCCCGTCCAGAAACGCCAAACACTTTTTAACTGAGGACGATGATCCGCCGCTTCTGCGAGTTTCTCATGACG
>JAHDGN010000507.1 GCA_020627645.1 Akkermansiaceae bacterium | reverse complement strand
GAGCTGCTGCTCTGAGAAAGTTTGGTGGAATTTTTTTTGAGGGGTCTATGTCTGAGACTGGATCTCATTGGGGTGGCTGATGCTTGGGGGGATTGATGTTTTTGTTGGCTTGGCGGTTGGAAACCTCCGCCATGGGATTTGAGGATTTTATTTTTGGTGTGTTTTTGGATTGATGATTTTGGTTTGCGGGGTGGTGATGGGGGGGTGAAGGGGAGTTTGATTGCTTGGTTTTTTTTGAGCCTTTGTGTTTTTGGAGATGAAGGAGGTTTGGAATTTGAGCGGAAAGAGATCGAGAGGCTCCAGAGAGAAATGGCGGATGAGGGGCGGGTGAATTTTGTGGGGGAGGTTGAGATGCCGCTGGAAAGCGATGGGGTGGATGGGCTTCGGGAAGCTCTCAGAAAAATTGGGGTGTTGATTGAGAAGGGGAAGAAGTTGGAGGAAAAATTGAAGGTGGATGAGGAGGGGGCTGTGGAACGCCTTGCGAAGGAGCTTGTGGGGGTGGAAGAAAAATTGGGAGTCCTGGAGGTGCCTGCTGAAGGTGGGGATCAGGGAGAGCGGGAGAAAATTTTGGGGGAGAGAGAGTTGTTGGAGGCGAAGAAGAAACGATTGGAGTTGGAGGTGGAATTGGTGAGGATGAGAAGGAATGAGCGGGTTGAAAATATACGCGGGGTGAGGTTGAAATTGGAAGAGTTGGAGAAGGAGAGAGATCGTTTGGAAAAGCGGTTGAATGAATTGGAGGTCAAAGCGGCAGACGAGTTAGGGCGGGATTTGAAAAGGGTGGCAGATCAGGTGAAAGGGGTGCCAGAGCTGGAAGCATTGGTTGGGAGGTTAGAGGATTTAGTGGGTAGGGAGAGGAAGTTGAGGGATTCGAAGGAAGAGGGGGAGTTGTTTTTAGAGAGCGCTAAGAAGCAACATGAGGAAGTTGTGGATGATTTTCGTTCGGTGGAGCAGCGGATGAAGTTGTTGAGTGAGGCGGGATTGGGAATTGATGAGAAGACGGGAGTTTTATTAAGAGAAAAGCGGTTGAGGTTGCCTTCGGTTCGGGGATTAGATGAGAAGTTACGGGAGAGATCGAGAAAGGGGGCCGAAGCGCAATTGAGTTCGTATGAGATTGAGGATGAAATTCGTAAGTTGCGTTCTTTTTCGGTGAAGGAGTTGGGGGTATTGGCGGATCAGAGCGGTTTGGGAAGAGCCGAGCTGAGGTCCCTCGTTGACGAGGAGTTAAGAAGGTTGCAGGCGTTGTCGAGCGGGTATGCGAAGTTGAATGAGGTGTTGGATCAGGGAACAGAGCAGACTAAAAAAACGATGCAGGCGGTGGAGTCGGCGGCGAAGTTTATCGATGAGAGATTGTTGTGGATTCGAAGTGTGGAGCCGATTTCGTTGGAGGAGCCTGGGGAGGAGTTGCGGAGGGTTGTGGGTTTGTTTTCTGGAGAAAATTTAGATGGTTTGCTCAAAACGATAGGGAGGAAATTACAGTCAAATCTCTTATGGGTTTTGATTTTGAGTTTGCTGGCAATTGCTCTTTTTTTGAAGCGGGGGATTTATGAACGATGGGTGACGGCGTCGAATAAACGGGGGGTGAGGAGGAATTGTACGACGTTGGGGCCGACATTGGGGAGTTTTGTGGGTTCGATTTTCCATTCGTTGTGGTTGCCTGTTTTGCTTTTTTTGGGAGGGGTTCTGACGGAAGGCGGTTGGCGGACTGGTTTTGTGAGAGTGGCAGTTTTTGTTTTGGTAGGTCAGGTGTTGAGAGAGTTTTCGAAACCTGCGGGGCTGTTTGTGTCTCAGTTGAAGGTTCACGAGGTGAGAGCTGATGTGATTGAGAGGTGTTTGAGGTGGTTGGTTCCGGTGGGGGCGCCGCTGGTGTTTTTAGTTTCAGTATTAACTCCGTCGGATGGTTGTTCTGATTCAGGGCGGGTGGTGTTTTTGGCTTCGATGGTGGTGATGGCGTTTGGGGTTCATGCGTTGTTCCATCCGAAGCGGTCGGCATTAGATACTGAAGGGGAGGGGGCGTTTTGGGCCAAGGTCTTTTATGTGTTTTTGATGGGGGTGCCGCTGTTATTGGGGGTGGGTGCGGGAATGGGG
>JAHDGN010000506.1 GCA_020627645.1 Akkermansiaceae bacterium | reverse complement strand
CACGCGAATACTTTACGCCGCAAGCGGCGGGGAATCAGACCCAAAGAGATTCAATCTATTTTTTCTGAGGTCGTGGATGATTGAGGGAAGTGATATAAGTTACGGTATCAAGATGAGATGGTTTTGGTTTTCTTTACTTTTTTCTTTTGCGATTGGAGTGGGGTGGGTTCGGGCTCAATCGTTGGAGGTTGAAGGGGAGCTTTTGCGTTTCGCTCCCATTCCGAAGGCGCAGGATGTCGCTCCGTATCGGAGGGCCTTGTGTTCTTTTGTTTATCGAGTGAGGAAGGTTCATCAAGGAGACTTTCAGGATGATGAAATTATGGTGGTGAAGTGGTGTGTTTGGCAGGGGGGGGAGTTGAAGGGATTGCCGGAGAAAATCGGAGGGGTGGAGCGTTTAACATTGAGTTTGTGGAGTGCGCACCCTGAGTTTGCGAGGGAGATGGTGGTGAGTTTGAAGGGAGATTTGGAGAAGGTGGTGTATTATGATCCACAGTCTCATCCGGAAAAGGGGAGGATAGTTTCGTGGGAAGAGGTGCAGACGGATTCATCGGCTGAGATGAAGCGGGGGGTTGTTGAAGGGGAGCGGGATGGATGGTTGTTTTTGGCTGATGAGATTGCACATGCTCAGGAGGGGGAATTCTGGAAGAAGGAAGGTGGAGGTTTGGCGTCAATCAAGGCGATGCTAGATTTTCAAAAGCGTCTTCGGGCAGTTGGTGTCGAATTGTTGGTTGTGCCGGTTCCGACAAAGCTGAGTTGTTATCCGGTGAGTCTGCGTCCCGGCTTGCCGATTGTTTCGCAGAGTGGGTTTGTGGAGCTTTGTCGTGCTGAGGGGTTGGAGGTGATCGATTTAGAGCCTGTGTTTCGGGGGAAGGTGGACCAGCAAGGGGTGGCGATGTATTGTGCTCAGGATACTCATTGGACTCCTGAGGCAAGTCGAGTGTGTGCTGGGCAGGTGGTGGAGTGGGTAAAGAAGCGCTCTTGGTATGAGGGGAGGGATTTGGAGAAGAATGGGTTTGAGTTAGGAGGGTTGGAGTTTTTGGAGATTGAGGGAGATTTGGTGAACATGTTGGGAGAAAAGAGGCCGGGTGAGTCGTTGATGGTTCAGAAGGTGATGAAGGGTGATCGGGTGGGGATGAGTTTTGAGAATGCGACGAGTCCGTATGTGATTTTGGGTGATAGTCATGTTTCGGTTTTTTCATCTTCGGATGAGGGGATGCATTGTCGCGGGGCTGGTTTGCCGGATTATTTCGCAGCCGAGTTAGGAGTGGCAGCGGATGTGATAGTGAGCCCGGGATCGGGAGGGCATGGGGCGAGGTTGAATTTGTATCAACAGAGGGTCAGGAATCCAAAGTATGCGAACTATTGGAAGGGAAAGAAACTTGTGGTTTGGTGTTTTTCGGTGAGGGAGTTCACGCAGTCGGCTCAATGGAGTTCAAGCATTCCGGTTGAGGTGCTGGGGAAATAGTGATTTTGTCGTAGTTGGTTTGACGAGTGGTTTTTAGTTCTCCCATTTTTCTGTATGCGTTTTTGCCAATGGCGGTGTTGGGCTATTTTTTGATTCCCAGGGGGTGGCGAAATGGTTGGTTGGTTTTGGCGAGTTATTCTTTCTATGGCTGGGAAAAGCCATGGTATCTTCTCTTGTTAGTGGGCTCGACTTTGTTGGACTATCATTGTGCGCAAAGAATTCAGGCGGATAGGAGGGACTTTGTGCGGCGATTTTATTTGGGGCTTTCCTTGGTGGGAAATATCGGAGCACTTTTAGTTTTCAAGTTTTCGGGACTCTTTAGTCGAAGTTTGAATGGTTTGTTTCATTGGCCTGATTTAGGTTGGTGTGAATTTTTTAGTGGGATTGCTCTACCGTTGGGGATCAGTTTTTACACTTTTCAGTCGATGAGTTATACGATCGATGTCTTTCGGGGTAAGGTTGAGGTGACGAGAAATTTAGTCGATTTTGCAGCTTATGTTTCTTTGTTTCCGCAGTTGGTGGCAGGGCCGATTGTGAGGTATTCTGATATCGGGGATCAGCTCCGAGAGAGGAGGGAATCATGGGATGGTTTTTCGCTTGGGGTTCAATTCTTTATTGTTGGTT
>JAHDGN010000505.1:1086-2091 GCA_020627645.1 Akkermansiaceae bacterium | reverse complement strand
GGGCGGGGGTAGTGGTGAAGGAGTGAATTGTTTTTCGGGTGTTTTGAATAGCCTAGGGGGGGAGGGGTTGACGTCGATTCACATTAAAGATTGTTCGATTTCATGGGGATATTCGAAGCTAACCTATGGTTCTATCACGGGTACCGAGTTAAAAGGGGATTTGGTTGATGGAAAATGGGAGGTAGATTTGACGGGGGGGAAGTTTCGCCAGAATTGGTATCAAGGAGCTGATTTGGTCAGTGGGAAAATTTTGGTGAGTGATGAGGGGGTCGAGGTTCAAAAGTTGGAGAGCCAATTAGGCGAAGGTCAGTTGAAGTTGAGTGGCTTGGTGAAGGGGCCTGTGGGGGCACCCGAATTTGATTTGAGTGGCAACTTCGAGAGATTGCCAATTGAGGATCTGATTCAAGTTTGGGGGGTGACGACCAAACGATATATGGAGGGGACTTTTTCGGGTGAGATTTTGATGACAGGATCGACGAATCAAAGGGTTGAGCTTTCTGGACGAGGAATGCTTGGAAATGATGATCAGATCATCTTGTGGGAGCGGTTTGATTTATTGAAAGGGCTTTCGATTATTGATGGGGAGCGGAGTTTTCGGAAACTGGAACTTGATCAAGGGTCTTGTTCCTTCCGGACTGTTAGAGGGGGGATTGAACTCAAAGATATTCAATTCTCTGCTGGGGAGATCGCGAAATTGACGGGTGAGGTATCCACTCGTTTGCCGACTCAAGAAGAGGCGGCAAAAGTGTTAAATATCACCCTTACGACTGGGTTTTCAAAGGGAGGGATTATTGAGAAAGTTGATCTGACTGATACGAAAGCAGCTAAAAGATTGGAACGGGATCAGATGAGTGTTCATGACGCTGGCTTTGCGGTCAAAAGTGATGAGCTATCTCTTGGAATTGAAAGGGAAAGTGATGGTGGTCCGCGGGGTGAGACGGATGGTGGACTTTCACCGCAGGAGCGGCAAATTCAGGAAGAGATGAAGGTGCATCGAGTGACCGG
>JAHDGN010000505.1:0-1076 GCA_020627645.1 Akkermansiaceae bacterium | reverse complement strand
GCAATCCCAGAGTCTTCATTCAGGATGCATGATGTGTTAAAACCTCTTTATCCTGCTGATTCCGAAGGGTGGCGATGGATTCCAATCGAACTAGATACGATTTTTTCTAGGATCAGTCGGGATGCCGATGTGTTGTTGAAAAACCAGATGGGGATCAAGGTGCAGTAGCCGCGTTTTAGAGGTCGAGCGATTCAGCGATCTGTTGGGTGGCAGAGCTTTTGTTTAGGGTGTAGAGGTGAATTCCTGATACCTGCTGTGCAATGAGCTGTTGGCATTGCTCGATCGCGTAATCGATGCCGGCCTTGGCAAGATCTTGTTTGTTGCCTTGGTGTTTATGAAGTGCTCGGAGAAGTTTAGCGGGGAAACGGCTTCCGGAGGCGAGTTCTGCCATTCTTTCCATGCTACTGATGGTGGTAATAGGCATGATTCCGGCCACGATGGGGATATTGATACCCGAGAGGTGGCATCGTTCCCGGTAGTCGAAAAAGTCATGATTATCGAAGAAGAGCTGGGTGCAGATATAGTCGGCGCCAGCATCAACTTTAGCTTTGAAGTATTCCATCTCACGGAGTCGGTTTTGGGTGGTAGGGTGTCCTTCGGGGAATCCAGCGACCCCTATTTCGAAGGGGTGAGGGTGGCTTTTGATGAATTTGACCAGGTCAGAAGCGAATTTGAAGTCGTCGTTAGAACGATCGTAATCGGGTTGATCACGGGGAGGGTCTCCTCTGAGGGCTAGGATTGTATTGACTTTGTCGGACGCGTATTGGTCCAGGATTTCGGCCATTTCTTGGCGAGTGTGACCGATGCAGGTCAGGTGAGGAATGGTGGGGACGTTGGTTTCAGAGATGATTCGTTGAACAAGTTCGCGAGTCCTTTCGCGGGTTGAGCCTCCTGCTCCGTAGGTGACACTGACGAAGGATGGGGCGAGTTTGTGGAGGTTTTTGACGGTTTTGAGGAGATCGCTTGCCGATTGGTCGTCTTTTGGTGGGAAATATTCGAATGAAAGTGTGGGGCGTGGTGCTTCGAGGTTAGAGATGATCGGCATTCCGGTGAGAGGATGTTGGAATCGAAGTCGT
>JAHDGN010000504.1 GCA_020627645.1 Akkermansiaceae bacterium | reverse complement strand
TTCCCAGACTATAAATATCAGCCTGCTCAGTCCCCGGCCCCTCAGGCGGAACAAATCCCTCCGTCCCCACAAACGATCGCTGATCCTTCGACGCGACCAAACCAATGTCCGCCAACTTCGCCCGATCCTCCACAAAAATCACATTCGATGGCTTGACGTCGCGATGAATCAACTCCCGCTCATGCAACTCACCTAAGGCCTCTGCCAACACCCTCCCTGTCTCAATACAAAAACCCGTATCCAATGGCTTCCCATTCGCCATCTTCATATCTGACCTCAAAGTCCTCGGTTCATACTCCACCGGATGAATCTCACGCCCACTATGAACATCATCCCCCAACTCCATCACATAGTAATAAAACACCGCCCGGTCCCCCTCACCATAACCCCGACCAACATGCAAAATGTTAACGAATCCCGAATGATCCCGCGAAATCGGTTCAAACTTCAAAATCCCCTCAAATTCCCTCTCAAAGGTCCGCTCATCAGAAAAATCCTCCCGATAACCAATCTTCACCGCCCTCATCGCCCCCGTCACCCCCCGCGCAAGCCAAATTTCCCCATACGATCCCCCACCGATCTTCCTCAGAACATCATGGTCTGGAATCTTTGGAACTGGCATAATCTTTTTTTGCATCCTTCTCCAACTTCCCCAACTCCTTCTTCAAAACCGAACCCACCCGGTGTTTCGCCAAATAAACCTGCGCCATACTCACCCCCAAATGCTCCTGAACCTTCTTCGCCTCCCACTGCTTCACCACGTAATAGTCAAAAATTTGATACTGCTTCGGAGAAACCTGCGCCTTCACCTTCGTCAACGCCATGTCCGCAATATTCTTCTTCCACTCCACATTCCACATCCGCTCCAACAAATCCCCCTTTGGATCCTCGAAACGATCAATCACCGCCGTCTTACGATCATCCTCCCATCCCCCCCCAGGCATCGCCGTATCTTTCTTCCTCTTCCGAAATTGATCGTTAATCCGCCACCTCGTCATATTCATCAACCAAGTCTTAAACGACCCCTGCTTGGGATCATACAAAGCCTTCTTACTCTGCTTCGCGATCGACAAAATCGTTTCCTGCACCGTGTCAAACGCCTCATCATGTCGCAATCCAGCCTTAATCCCAACCGAATAAATTAACTTCCAATACGTCTGATAAAACTCATCCCAAGTCCGCTGATCTTCCCAATTCTCCAACCTCGCGATCAAACTCTTTCGCGTCTTCTCATACCCCTTCGACAAATCCACCTCCTTCTCCACCGCCTTCTTCTCATCGGACTCTTCATCAGGGAGATCTGTCTCTTCTTCTACCATATCGATTCCCAACCATAACCGATCACCCGCAGATTGTCTCCCCTCTGTTTGAAGAAAATGAAGCTTTTTTAACAATTCAGCCTTCCGTATCTCCTTTCACCCCAAAAACCTGACCCAAAACCCCCTCCAATTCCACTCGATCCACCTCATCAAAAGTCCCCTTTTCCGTCGAATCCACATCCAAAACCGCCAACAGCTCCCCATCCCTCCCCCAAACCGGCACCACAATTTCACTCTCCGACCGAGCATCACACGCAATATGACCCGGAAATTCATGCACATCTTCCACCACGACCGATTCCCCACGCTCCGCAGCCGCACCACACACCCCACGCCCCATCGCAATCCTCAAACACCCCACCGTCCCCTGATAAGGCCCAATGACCAACCCACCCCCAACAACTCGATAAAATCCAGTCCAGAAAAACCCCTCCATCTGATTGTGCAAAACACCCACCACCGAACTCATCCGCGCGATCAAATCATCCTCACCATCCACCAAAGCCAAGATCTTCTCACGACATTCAGCATAAATCCCTTTTTTCTCCTCACCTGTCATTCTGCAAGTCCTAGACCAACTCGCCTCCCAGCCAAGCCCCGAACCCAAATTTTACTACTGACCGTCCACCTTCGACTCCGCAAAAAAGTCCGAGAACTCCTCAAAACGAGGCCCCATCACATACTCCCAAGAGACCGGCAAAAACTTCCTCATCTTCTCACACCTCTCCCGATATTCCACCCGACCCGCCAAATTCACAAACTCCCCCGCATCTTCCTTCAAAAAAT
>JAHDGN010000503.1 GCA_020627645.1 Akkermansiaceae bacterium | reverse complement strand
CCTACCCCCACCCTCTCAAATTTGCAACCCCATTCACACATCACCTCTAACCCACCATCATCCAGATAACCGACCACCTCACTCAAGACTTTACCAATGCTTATCGAACCGTTCCTTCGCTCACCTTCATAACCTCCAAATTCAGCTCACCCTTCTCCCACCAGTCTAAATTCGTCGTCGTAATCAACTTCTGAGCACCTCGTGGCAACCTCGCCATTAACGCATTTCTCCTTCCTGGATCCAGCTCCCCGAAAACATCATCAATCAAATAGATCGGAGCCCCATTCTCCTGCTCGAGCAAAATCTCACCCTGAGCCAACTTCAATGCCAAAGCCACTGTTCTTTGCTGCCCCTCACTTCCGTAATCCCGAGCCGACCTCCCTCCGATAAGCAACCTCACTTCATCCCGATGCGGACCGACCAAAGTCACCCCACGTCGCGTCTCAGATTCAACCATTTTTTCAAAAGCTTGCTCCAGATCACCCTTTGAACAATCACGATACTCCATGTGTAGATCTTCTCTAGCACCACCGATCGCCCTTTGATTCGCTCCAACTTTGGGCCCCAACTGCTCACATAATTTTTCCCGAAAACGAACCATTTCGCTCCCATGCTCAACCAACATTTTCGTATAAACCAAAACCTCCCCATCTGTTGCCGGATAACTCTTCAACAATCTATTTCTCAAAACCAACGCCTTGCGATACCGCCCCCAATGAAAACGATACTCAGAACTCAATTGGGTACCCAAAAAATCCAAAAATCTTCTTCGAACCTCCCCACTGCCCCGAACTAACTCCAAATCCTCATTTCCCATCCAGACCACCAAACCACTCTCACTCAAATAATCCTGCCGTTTCGTCACCTCCTCTCCCTCCAACCGTAACGTCAACTTCGAACCACCCCCTCTTACCTGCAAACTGGTCCCGCCAACCTCTCCAGCCACTCCAAACTCCTCCCCCCCTTCTCTCGCCAACAAACTCATCCTCCGAGCCCTTGGTGACTGCAACCTCAACAACACACAAACCGCCTCCAACAATGACGTCTTCCCCTGAGCATTCTCACCCACAAAAAGATGACCCTCGTCTCCAAAAGCCAAGCGCACCTCCTCAAAACATCGGAAATCCACCAACCGCAAACTCTCAATCACGCCCAATATTCTCACGAAATAAAGAGACGAATCAATTCTCAAAACTACCCCCACCTCACTCAACAACCTAACAAAACTCACATCTCAAACGTTCCCTTCCCTATGGATCTCATCCCATAATTGTCTCAACCCGAGCCAACCTACCTAAAATCGATCCAAGTACGAAACCTACCATCCAACATGAAAATACATGCTCAAATATCACCCACCGCCAGAGAACAGCTCAAAGCTCAGAAACGAACCTCCACAATCACTTCAGTCACCATCGCCATTCTCGTCATGGGGCTCATCGCCTTGACCCTCCTGATTATCGCTCTGAAAAGCAACCAAACAACAATCACGACAACCGAATCCTACATTGACTACGACAGCCCCGAACCCCCACTCAAAGAACCCAAAGTCAACATCAACATCAAACAAACTCCCTCACGCCCACCAAGTGCCAATACCAAAGTCCTAGTCACAACGATGCACACTCCCTTCTCGCTTATCATTCCCAAAAACATCACTCTAGACCTCGAATCTGAATTTGGTGACAACAACTCCTTTGACGAAGGATTTGGCGGCCATGGAAGCAGCTTCTCTCCCGGCGGCCCCAAAAACACAATTCCAGGAGTTATCGCCAAGCGCTGCACCCTCGCTGACCGCCTTGCCAGACTCAAAAGAGGAGGCGGCAATGAAGCTTGCGAAAATGCCGTCATCAAATCACTTGACTGGTTCAAAGAAACTCAAGCGGAAAACGGCTCTTGGGAGCCGAAACACAACTATTGTGTAGGAATGACTGGGCTTGCTCTTCTTGCCTTTCTCGGACATTGCGAAACCGCACAGTCAGAAAACTACGGAGAGACCGTCTACAACGCCATCATCTACCTCATCGGTCAATCACTGGAACACAACGGCAAGCTTGGAACAGATTTCAATCTCTTTGGGTCTGATTCCCCGCCGCTTGCGGCGTAAAGTATTCGCG
>JAHDGN010000502.1 GCA_020627645.1 Akkermansiaceae bacterium | reverse complement strand
CACGCGAATACTTTACGCCGCAAGCGGCGGGGAATCAGACCCAAAGAGATTGAATGGATGGACAGGGTTCACAGGGGTGAAACCCGTTAGCTTTGCTAGAGCCCTCTCAAAATACCTCCCATCCTCCCATAACTCTTCCAACAGCTCCAATGATTCCCTCACCTCTCCCTCACTCATCCCATAGATCATTCCCGCCAATCGCTTTTCCCCACTCCCTCCATCTGGCCCCAACAATGCCAAATCCAGCAACTCCCGGAACCCTACCTCTCTACGACCTCCTCTTCCCTCAAAATCAATTCTCCTCATTCCTTCCCCACCTTCGACACGCAACACCTTATTCGAACTTCCCGTCTTTCCACCACTCTCATCATTAAGCTGATCTCCCATCACCACACCACTCCGTCCTAACAAAAAACCCAAACTCAACATTACCACTCCTAAAAATAGATACCCCTTCATCTGGCTGAGTTTACAATCATCACCTCCCCAAAACAACCACTCCTTACCCAAACCACCCTCGTTCAGTTTAACTTACCTTATTTCACTCTTCATACGATCATTCTCCAAAAAACGACGACCTTCAGCAACGGACTCACCACGCCTTTCCATCTCATTCAACCACTTTTCCGCTTGGGCATGAACCCAAGAATCTTTTTCAAATGGATCTTGATCAATATCCGAATATTCATTCAACAAAGCCTCCCTCTGCTCCAAAACAAGCAGAATCCGCTCACTGCGACTTGGTGCATGTTCCCCCTCCAGGCTCATTAACCAATCGATGGCCTTCTGACCGTAGTATCCATCTGATCCAGCTAAACCAGTCATCACTTTACGATAGAGCCACTTTCCAGATGGAATCTGAGAATTCTCAATCTTCCGTTTAGCAACCTCCAATCCTTCATGAAGAACATACTCGTCAATCTTCCTGATCAGTGGATCAACCGACTCTCCGTGCTCCGACAGATGGCTCAACATTTCACTCACCGAATCATATTTTCCCTTACCAACCAAACCCATCACAAATTCGGCTCCACTTTGAGCAAGAAGCCTCCCCTCAGATCCCCCTCTCGATACCACAGCATCTAACTCCTTCATTTTTCCGATTGGATCATCCGACCATCGGCCCAACTGGTAGACAAGCGGCCCCCAATCAAACTCCTTCCCATCTTCCCCAATCTGAGCTTCCTTTGCCAGGTTCATCAAGCGGTCGAACGACCTTCCCGGTTGCAGATAGAAAGTGCCTGTCAAAAGGTGCCCTTCGATCTCAAAGCCAGAATAGCTACCTTTCCCACTATCGTTCTTTTTAAACCAAGCCATCGCTCCATCTGGATTCAGCTCATAAAATCTCGCCTGCAAATCTTCGTAACAAGATTGATAAGGGTGAAGATGAGGCATAAAACCGTGGTGCCCGTATGCCAAAGTCTCTACAACATCCCGATCATCCCAGATTTCCTCCAAATCTCTCAGGGCATCCCTTACCTCATCTTCAGTCATCTGATAAATCCTTCCCGTCAACCTCTTATTGGCTCTCTCAATTCCCGAACCAAGAAATGCCAGTTTGACTAAATTTCGAAATTCCAATTCCCCCCTCATCGTTCGCGCTCCCGAAATTTTCAGGGACTCTCCCCTCATCCTTCTGGTATTATTGATACCGACTGAACCCTGCTTGCCCCGAGTCGCATCGCTCGCAACCTGATCACTTTTCTTTTCCCCCAAGCCATAACCACTCCGCCCCAAAACAAATCCCAAACCTAACATCAAAGCTCCCCATAAAAGAAACACCCTCATGAATGTTAATCATACACTCCAAGCGCCTACGAAACAACCAGTCCATAGATCGACAATATCGATGATAAGTAATAAACAATCGATTTAACAAAAAATCAGATCCAAGGCAGGATCCAAGCAATGGAAATTCTCGATCGTTTTTGCTGCTGTCCTCTCAGCCATCATCACCCCTCTGGTGGTGGCCTCACAAAGTGGCAGGATTCGTAACCTGGAAAAATCTCTCGATACTCTCCGTGCCCAATTCAGAGAATTACAACGCTCCACCACTTCTCGGCCTCAGAAAAAAGAAACCCTTTCTGAATCCAGACAAACTCCAAAGGAAGCTTCTCTTCGC
>JAHDGN010000501.1 GCA_020627645.1 Akkermansiaceae bacterium | reverse complement strand
ACCTGTAGCTGTCAGAACCCAATTCCACCCACAGATTCTGCGGAGGAGGCTAAAAAAATTGTTTGGAAAATTCACCAAAACATTCCCGAGACAAACATCAAGCTCCACTGGACAACCGACCTCCAGGAACTCCCCAACGGAAATATTGTCATCGGTAACTGCCACGCCGGACCCAAAAACCCTCAAATCATCGAATTCGACAAAAACCGCAAACCAGTTTGGCAGTTCCACCAATATGAACTCGTTGGAAATGGCCTCGCCTGTTGGGAAATCCTCACTCCAAAACAATCTCAACTTGTCCGGCAAATCCTCAAATCTCCCACACCGACCTCCCTCTTCAAAAAAAACCATCCCAACCACCCAGCTCTCAAAAAAAATCTTCACTCAAAATCTTCCCTTCAAATCCACCAAACCATCACAGATCCCGAGTTGATCCAAACTCTCAACCCACACCAGAAAAATGCCCTGATCGAACTCAGAGACACCACCGCCTCCATCCTTCGCGCCAATCGACATCCCCAATTTCCTCCTCCTCCGAACTACCAGGCCCAACGACATCTCGGATGGACAATTTTCGTACATAAAGGGGTCAACCAAACGAAACTCCCTCGCGCCATCCAACTCATCCGCCAACAATTCAAGACCATCTCCGAACGAATCCCCACACCCGCCCTCATCCAACTCAAAAAAGTTCCCATCTACTTTAGCCCATGGAAAGGAAAGCACAGCACCGCCTGCCACCACCCATCATCGCAATGGCTTCTCGAAAACGGATTTCACACCGAACTCGCCAAATCCATCGAATTCATCGGCATCGACGACTTCGAACAAGAAACACGCCGAATGCCAAACGTCACCCTCCACGAACTCGCCCACGCGTATCACGACCACATCCTCGGAGGGGACAACACCCTCATCAACCAAGCCTTCCTCCAGGCCAAAAAAACAAAGACCTACCGCAAGTTAGCCCAACGCTCCGGTAACCCCAATCAACCCTATCACATCCGCCCTGACGAAACCTACGCCATGTCAAACCGCTTCGAATACTTCGCTGAAGCCACCGAAGCCTACTTCCACGAAAACGATTGGTATCCGTTCACCCGAGCCGACCTCATCACTCACGACCCCGCCTCAATACCTGTCATCGAGGAGGTTTGGGGCGTCCAAAAACAAACCAATCCCCTTCTCTCATCCAACCGTATCCTCTTCCTCGGCGACTCCATCACCGCCTCTTTACATTACCTCTCTCAACTTCAGGCCGCTCTTCACCTTCAAGGTCACGGACCCGAATTCCTCCCGCTCGGACTCTCATCAGAAACCGTCTCCGGACTTAGCGAACCGTCACATCCTTTTCCAAGACCCGATCTCCACACAAGAATCGATAGCATTCTCACAAAAACAAAACCCGATCTCGTCTTCGCCTGCTATGGCATGAACGACGCTATCTACCACCCCTTCTCCCACGAACGCTTCATCGCTTTCCAAAAAGGAGTCCAGTCTCTCATCGCAAAAGTCCACGCCTCGGGGGCAAAACTCATCCTCCTCACCCCTCCCCCTTTCGACAAGACCGCGCCAAACATCCAAAACAAACTCACAGATTCTTCAGATACCTCCTTCGCCTACAACAAAATCTATCGCCAATATGATCTTGAAGTCCTCCATAAATACTCGCAATGGCTAAACACTCTCACCCCACAAGTCACCGCCGTCATCGACATCCACTCGCAATACAATCAACACCTCTCTGAGCACCGAAAAACCAAACCCGACTTTCGGCTCACCAGCGACGGAATCCATCCCAATCACCAAGGTCACAAGCTCATCGCCCACCTCATCCACCAAAACCTTCTTGGCAAACCGCTTCCAAAAATCCCAAATTCTCTCAACCAATTCTATACCAAAAAACTCAAACTACTTGCCCCGGCCTGGCTCACTCATACTGGCCACAACCGCCCCGGACTCAAAAAAGGCCTCCCCATCAACAAGGCAAAAGCACTCGCGGCCTCCGTCATCGAGAAATCTGAATAATACCGTGACTAGCCTCAAAATGGCAAAATGACGGTGCCATTTTTAATACATGGGTGTCCAAAAGTTAAGGTGATGGACAGCCCCAAGCATCGGCTAGGTCACG
>JAHDGN010000500.1 GCA_020627645.1 Akkermansiaceae bacterium | reverse complement strand
GATTGAAAAGAACAACTCGATCAATCGCTCTACCGACCTCCAACTCGACCTGCCACCATGACGGAGACTCGTCCCTTGTGTGGGCAATCGTACCATCACTCCAAACACCTGAGGTATTCCCATCAATGGCACGACCCGCCCCCCGATCATTTGCATAATCACTAGACTGGCTAGCAACTCCTCCCAGAGAAGCTAACGCATAGTTCCTTAGTCCCACATCACTACCAGTCGAAAAAGCCCAATCCAGACGAGTGGATATCCCTAGGTGAGATGTCCTAGCAACCCCTTTCGAAGTCTCATCTTCACGAAATAAAAATGCTCCTTCATCAATGAGGACATAATAAGATGAATCTGGACCAAAATTTTTCCCTGGATGAATCGCTACCGAATTCCCATCAATGACAACCTGTGACGAAGTCACTGGAATGACCTCAAAAGGAACCCCATCTCCCGAATAAATCACAATATCCCCTGCACCCTTCTTCATCTGATTTTCAAACTCCACCCTGAGCCCTGAAAAAGGCAAAACGTTACTCGCTCCATTTTTAGGGGTTATCTCAAATTCACAAACCGACAAGAGATCAACAACCCCGCTCGAGCCCTCAATCTCTCTGATGAGATCATCTACCCGATGGGCCTGTGTCGTCCAAGACCTTGCACGAACGGTAAACAAATCACGAACTTCTCGCAGTTTAGGTAGAACCAATTTTCCTGCGGGTCCAAAAGCCCGAATATCATCATACACAAAAGAAGTTGCATCACCGTAGATTCGAAGCATATCGACAAGCCCATCGAGCACCTCTCTCACTCGATGATCCGAGAGATTGGTTGTCCCATTTCTCCTGAACGCCTGCCCCTTGTGAGTATAAATCCAAGGATACTTAACACCTTCCAGAAGCGCTGACGCGAAGGGTTTCACAGCCTCTAAATCTTTTCCACCAGCCAGCCCCAACCCAACCCAACTGAGCCCTCTCAGTGAGCCAACTTTGCTGGAAGCCGCAATTCGGGCAATCGCAACATCAATATCGTCCAATGGTCTCCGATAGACAGAAACTCCTCCCGCATCGGCATAGGCCTCGATAAGCACTCGCTCCTCCCATCCCCCTGGATCAATGACATGGTTCCTGAGAATATATTGCCCAACCTCCTCTCTTAACCACCAATGATCGATCTCTGCCCCCGGATTTTTGACCGCGATTTTCATGATCGTAGTCGCCGCCGCCATCCGAATCGCCGAGTTATCTGAATGGTTTAGTAGGTGTCGTAAGGAAAGGAGAGCCTCCTCACTTCCTCTATAATTGACCGCTGCAATGGCACCCAGGCACACATAACGGTTTTCATCATCCAACATGTTGACTAAATCCGTATCACTAACAAGTGAAGCGTTTCTTGCCGCCGAAATCCTCATATAATAGGACTTCGAAGTCAGGTGTTTTAGATATTGAGATGTAGAAAGCCCTGCAAAATACGCCTGCTCTTCCTCTCGGCTTATATCCAAGATCTTGGCTTCCGCAATTAATTCCGCAGCCTCATCCCTCGTGTAGGGCGTCACAACATTTGCTCCCTTTCCTGTAAGAAAGAGATTTTTTCTTCCTACTCCATATCCTGTCAGAATAATTCCAGCGGCATCAGTTAAACCTAACTTTTGATATTTTCCGGGGATCGGCGGAATCTTCCAGGTTCCTTTCACTGGGCGAGACATATCGAAAAACCAAGCCCCGTATTCCTTCATCCAAGCTCCTGTGACTTCAGGCCCTAAAACCGAACACCCGATCAACCCCCAAAACAACGACAGCCCGTTCCCTGAGTGACCCAAAAATCTTTGATTTCCGATACTACCTGCATTCATCCTGGCGAAATATTCAGCCTTCTCTGCGTTACCAATAAGGCGATAGAAAACCGCCGCTGCTCCACTACAGCCATTGTCCTCACTAATCGCCCAACTTTTGGTCATGTTCCCATAAGGAAATGACCCCCGATCGACATACCCTGACATAAAGCCATCAACTCTTTCAATCGCCTCATCTATCCCCGAATTTTTCACGCCCGCCATTTTGGCTAAAATCAAACTAATTCCAGCAGGCACTGTGGCTGCCGAAATAGAGCCATAAGTACTATACGATCTATTTTCATAACCAGC
>JAHDGN010000499.1 GCA_020627645.1 Akkermansiaceae bacterium | reverse complement strand
CAGGGCGCTGTATCACAAAGTAAAACGATTACTTCTTCAACTTCTCCATCACATTCGCAATCCCTGCAAACACCTCATCATCCACTTTTACCAACTTCTTACGACCCAAGGCCTTTAACGCTGCCTCATCTTCACACTTCTCAAGCGCATCCTGAAGCTTCGTGACGAAACCTTCCCCAAACATCTTGTTCAACTCAGGGTGAGCCGTGAAGTTATAGTCCGCATAAGTCGGAGTCTCCCAAACTTTGACACACTTAGTCGGGTCCAACTTTCCATCCTTCACCATCGACTCGTATTTTCCATAACTCAAAACCCCAGCCTGGAAGGTTCCATCCTCAACCACCTTTGCCGTCTTATCATGAGCACCTGAGTGCCCGATAGGCTTCTTCTGGAAAAAATCATCCGGCAACTTACCCGTCTCCTTCATGATATAGTGAGTCGGCATAATACAACCAGATGTGCTACTCGAACTCCCAAAGGTAAAAGTCAAATCAGCCAAACCAACCGGAAAACTGTCAGAAGGCTGAAGTCCCGTTGAAGAATTGGCCACAAAGTAGGACTTAAACGCGAGATCTTTCTTTCCAGAGATAATAGCACGAGCTCCCTCAACCGCTTCACGAGCCTGAACTCCCGTCACCCCACCAAACCAAGCCAAATGCACATCTCCATTCGAAAACTTCTCGACCGAAGACCCATAGCTTGAAGCAGGAACAAACTCCACTTTCACTCCCAACTCCTTCGCCAAGTAATCCGCCACCGGTTTAAAACGCTCCACTTGTCCTGTCGTATTCTCGTCAGGAATCGCAGAGAAACGGAGAACCTGATCACCCGATCCAGGTCCATCTTTCTTCCCACAACCAGTCGTCAACAGAAGACCTCCAAGAGCCCCCGCCATCGCAATCATCTTATTCATTTTCATCGTTCGTTTTTTAATTATTCGATTCTCAAATCAGAAATTCATCGTCGCCCTACCAAAGAAAAAGCCGCTGATCTTGCACATCACAAAGAAATCAAGCGGCTCGCCTTATTCCGAAGATCGTGGACCCACGACCATTAACAAATTCTCGGTTTCGTTTCACAATTCTCTAAATTTCCTATCGACTGCACCTCAACTATCACTCCACCCCCTCATGTCAACCCAATCCTCAAAACGAAAAAAGAAAGGAAAAACTCGGGAATAAGACCTCCCTTGAACACTCGCCAATTCCATCAGAGAAAAATTCTCCTTCCCCTTCATCCATCTTCCCTCTTCCATCCACCCGTCCCATGGAAACAAGACCACTTGGCAAAACCGACATCAACCTCCCCACTCTCTCCTTCGGAGCCTCATCACTTGGCGCCGAATTCCGCTCCGTCAACCTGGACGAAGTCATGGCCGCCACCACAACCGCCCTCGAACTCGGCATGAACTTCATCGACACCTCCCCCTTTTACGGCCGCGGCATGTCCGAAGTCATGCTCGGCCAGGGGCTCAAGAACATCCCCCGTGACTCCTACATCCTCGGTTCAAAGCTCGGCCGATACACCGACATCCACTTCGACTTTTCAGCCAAACGCGTCGAAGAATCACTCCACACCTCCCTCCACCGACTCGGCACCGATCACCTCGACATCCTCCTCATGCACGATGTCGAGTTCGTTACCCTCCCACAAATTTGGGAAGAAACCTGGCCCGCCCTCCAGAAAGCCAAACAACAAGGCAAAGTTCGCGCCATCGGCTTTTCCTGCTACCCCATGAAAACCTTCCACACCGTCCTCGATCATATCGAAGACACCTGCGACTGCGTCCTCTCATACAACCAATATACCCTACAAAACACCAACTTTACCGAATCCCTCCTCCCTCGACTCAAAGACAAAAAGATCGGTGCCATCAACGCTGGCCCCTTCTCCGCTCGCCTCCTCACCAATGCCCCCCTCCCCGACTGGCTCAAAGAACCCGAAGAAGTCAAAAACGCCGCTCGCCAAGCCGCCAAACTCTGCAAAGACAACAACGTCGACATCGCCCAACTCGCCCTCCAATTTTCCTGTATCAATTCCGATATTGCCTCCACCGTCGCCGGCTCCGCCAACCCCACCAACATCAAAAAATGGGCCCAATGGCTCGCCGAACCAATGAACCAAAATCTCCTAAAACAAGTTCAAG
>JAHDGN010000052.1:3770-13634 GCA_020627645.1 Akkermansiaceae bacterium | reverse complement strand
CACAACGTCAAACGCGCCCTCGAAGTCGCCGCAGCCGGTGGACACAACATCTTGATGGTCGGCCCTCCCGGAACCGGCAAATCCATGCTCGCCAAACGTATGCCCACCATCATGCCTGATCTTTCCGAACAAGAGGCCATCGAAACCACCCGCATTCACTCCGTTGCCGGCCTGCTCGACGCCAAACAAGGACTCGTCTCATCCCGCCCCTTCCGCGCCCCCCACCACACCATCTCAGACGTCGGACTACTCGGAGGCGGCACCAACCCCGGCCCAGGCGAAATCTCCCTCGCTCACAATGGCGTCCTCTTTCTCGACGAACTGCCCGAATACCGCCGCTCCACGCTCGAAGTCCTCCGCCAACCGCTCGAGGACGGAAAAGTCACCATCTCCCGTGCCGCAGGCTCCTACAATTTCCCCTCCCGCTTCCTCCTCGTCTGCGCCCTCAACCCTTGTCCCTGTGGATTCTTTGGCGACCCCGTCCGCAACTGCCGCTGCAATCCACGCCAAGTCGAAAACTACCGCAACAAAATCTCAGGCCCCCTCCTTGATCGAATCGATCTCCATATCGAAGTTCCCCTCATTGACTACAAGCAACTCTCCTCAATAGAAACATCCGAATCTTCCAACACCGTCCGTCAACGCGTCATCCAATGCCGCGACCTCCAAAAACAACGGTTCCAAAACATCCCCGACACTCTCACCAACTCAAACATGGGCCCCAGAACCATGCGTCAACATTGCCAAATCTCCCCAGAAGGCTCCCGCCTCCTCGAACAAGCCATGGATCAACTCAACTTCTCCGCCCGCGCTCACGACCGCATTCTCAAAGTCGCCCGGACCATCGCCGACCTCTCTAACTCCCCAGAACTTTCCCCAGATCACATTCTCGAAGCCATCCAATACCGATCACTAGATCGAAAACTCAGCTTCGCCTGAGCCCAAAAGACAAAAATGCTCACCACCCTTGAGGCTCCTTGAAATCCTTCCTCAGAAAATTTCGAACACTGCCCTGCCTATTCCTGAAATTACCAAACCGCAAATTTACAAACCTTTTACCCAACAAAATTCCTAAAACTGCATCATATTTTCAGAATGCAAGGAATCAAAAGCCTCCCCCAAGTCTTTCAGCGACTCGAAAAAGCCGCATTCTACCTTGTTTTGTTTGTCGGCACCGCTCTCATCCTTTGGGAAAGCCGCCTCTACTTTCTGCCCGGTCGAATCCACGGATTTCTGATCGAACGAGCTCACCTCACCATCGAAGACTGGTGGCGTTACTCTCTCCTGGTTCACGTTGCCGGCGGCCTCGTCTGCCTAGTCTCCACCCTCCTTCAATACTCTAAGCTTCTCCTCAAGCGCGCTCCCTGGCTCCACCGCAACCTCGGACGAATCTACGCTCTCAGCATTATCATGGTGGTCTTTCCCACCGGAGTCGCCCTCTCATTCGTGGCTAAAGGTGGCACCTCAGGCACCATCGGGTTTCTTGTCCTCTCCTTCGCCACCCTCTTCACCGTCATCCTCGGCATGATCGCTATCTACAAAAAAAACATCCGTTCTCATCAAGCCTGGATCACCCGCTCATTTGCGCTCGTCACCTCCGCCATCACCTTCCGCACCATCCAAATCGCCTTGAGCCAATTCTCAGGCAACGAAGAAAAAATCTACCAAGCCTCCCTCTGGCTCAGCATCGGGATCAACGCCATCCTCTGCGAATACTATCTCCTAAAAACAAACAAAAAGAGAATATGAAAAACAAAACCTACTATCCAATTATCATCGCCTCCATCCTCACCACCGGAGCTCTCGTTCCAATCGCCATTGGAGAACAAAAAATAAAAAAAGAAGAACCCAAAAAGGTCAAAACCACGAACCCTGCTGAAGACAAAACCTTTGCTCTCATCCAACAAAAAATCACCGCTCCGCTCAAAGTGAGCAATCGTGGCAGGTTCTCTCGAAAAGGCCCCATCTACACCTACGAATACAACCTCGTTGAGACCACCTCGCCAAAATCTACAGACTCCCGCACCTTCACCGTAAAGCAGTCAAAAACCTCTAGACGCAAATCAAAGAAAACGAGCCAACCCACCGACTTTCTCAGCCTGAAAGTCTCCGCCACCAATCAAATCCTCGTCCAAGCAAAAGACAAATGGATCCCCATTTCCGAGCACCCCATCACCAAACACCTCAAACGCTTCGAAAAGAAGCAAACCGCCGCCTCAACTGATAAACCCACCATCCTTCCCTAAACTGAAACCCCTCCCCACCACCAAATTCAAAAAGCAAGCATCATGAAATTAAAGAAAACCTACATTCCGATCATCGCAGTCTCAGCCTTCACCGCCGCCGGACTGGCCTCCGTCATATTTGACAATGAACAGGAAAAGGAGACTCCAAAGATATCGGCATCACAGCAAGAAGAGAACTCCGCCTCCACCCAGGTCCCGATCGAATTCACTCGCGATTCTAGCCATAGAGTCACGATCTCAAAAAATGGCGTTGTCACCGATGATCCCGCTGCCAAAAAAATCGTCACCAACATCATCGTCCCACTCACCACAAAAGAACTCATAAAATCCAGTTTTTCCAGAATGGGACCAACTCACCACTATTCTTATCAACTCATCGAAACAACGACCAACAGCTCCTCAAACGAACGAAACTTCGATGTAATTCTCAACAAAACAAAATCCGGTCTGTTTGTTGTTCCAAAAGAATCCGAACTGGTGTCACAAGAGGATCTCTCAATCCTCAAACCGGCAAAACCCGAACAATCACACTTCCTCGACCTCAAGTTCCTCGAAGACGAGAATCAACTCCTCGTGAAGCTCAAATCCCAGTGGGTTTCAGTCGATCAACACCCTATTACGAAGGGCCTTGGCCCACGTTCTCGGACCTCTTTTGAAGACCCCCCTGCCGATAACATCTTCAATATTGATCTTTATCGGTCAGCAAAGCCGTAAAAAACTTCAAAACACCAGCATAGCCAAAAACCTCCACCTCACACGTGGAGGTTTTTGCATTTCCCCACACACAATTTTCAACCTCCCAACCTCGCGGAAAACCCACCATAACCTCACATTTTTTACCCCAAATCAAGCCTCCACCTTCACTTATTTAGGAACCATAAAATTTTATCCCCGCTATTCCAACAATTTGCCCCAACCAACACCCACTCACCCCCAAAATTTTTCAAGAAATGCCCCCAACACCCTCAAATCTAACCGATCACACTTTTTTCCACCCCCAACAAATCCACACCATCAAGCCCACCCCTGAGACCGAAACTGCCTGAAACTCAGTCATTCCAACACTTTCTCTCTCGTTCCGACCTCTCCCCCAAATGCAGAAGCACCCACAGAACCACAATATGTTGTATTGTTAATAATTTGTGTATACTATATGAGTTAAAATGGCCTTGCCCAAAACTCCAAAAACCCCCTAAGATTTTTCCCGCGTCGCTGCGAACGACGACGCCAACAAAGCACTCTTGAACAAACAAACTCTGACCTCCAATCACAATGTCTGACACTACCACCATCACACTCGGAGAACGCACCTTCGTCCTCGACAAAGAAAAGGCCGAAGCAGCCCTCGCCTCCAAAAAAGTCATCAATGGACGCGAAACCATGTTCTTTAACATTCTCCCCCTCAAATACCAGTGGGCATACGACCTCTATAAAACCATGAAGTCTAACCACTGGGAACCCGAAGACATTCAGATGCAGAAAGATGTCGAACAATGGCGAGGCTCAGAAATCTCCGACGTTGAACGCTGGATTATCAAAATGGGCATCGGATACTTCTCTGCTGCCGAAGGCATCGTCGGCGACAACATCCTCCACGTCGTCCGCGAAGTCGTCACCGCTCCCGAACTCAAACTCGTCCTCGGCCGCCACGCACACGAGGAAAACATCCACGCCGACTCCCTCGTCTACATGATCTCCTCCCTCGGCCTCAACCCACACGAATGTGAGGCCATGTTCGAAGACGTTCCCACCATCAAAGCCAAAAACAACTTCGTCGTCTCCAACTCGCGTGAACTCCGCCGCGACATCGACCTCACGGTCTCCGAAAACAAACAAGCCCTCGCCAAAAACATCTTCATGTTCGGCCAGGTCATGGAAGGCACCCAATTCTATGGCCTCTTCGGCATGATCCTCTCCCTCTACCGCCAAAACAAATTCCCCGGCATCGGACAAATGTTCCGCTACACCCTCCGTGACGAATCCAATCACATCGAGGTCTTCCGCAACCTCCTCAATGCTCTCGTCACCGAAAACCCAGACATCTGGACCGACGAATTCCAAGAAGACCTCCGCCAAACCATGGCCGAAGGCGTCCGCCTCGAAAAAGAATTCATCCGTGACTGCCTCCCCGTCGCTGCCGTCGGACTCAGCGCAGACGAATTCGAAACCTACATCGACTACATCGCCGACCGACGCCTCGTCAACTGCCGCCTCGAACCCCTCACCGGCAACACCGAAAATCCTTTCCCATGGCTCTCCGAAGCCATCGACCTCAAAAAAGAACAAAACTTCTTCGAAGGAAAGGTCACCGAATACCAAAAAGCCTCATCTCTCGAAGACACAGGATACGACGACGACGACCTCTAAAGCCATCACGGTGGGGGCTTACAAATAGACTCAAGCCCCCATCAAACCAACACAAAGCCCGACGCCCCCCTTACCCGACCTCAGACATCAAACCACCGTGACAAAACCTGGAGCGGCAGCTCAGCTAACAGCCCAACGCTACTAGCCAAAAGCCAACTCCGAACACCAAAACGTCCCATCCACACACAACAACCAACAACAAATAGAAAAACTCAACAACATGTACCGTTCCCTCACTCTCGAACAAGATCTCGCGCTCAAAGAAGTCGTCTCCAACCGCTTCAATGACGAAAATCTCAGCCCCTTCGCCTGGCGAGAAACCCTCGCCTCCGAACAACGCTCACCCATCCCCGAAATCCTCGTCACTCGTGGCGACCAAGAAGAACAATTCTCACTCGCCGACGTCGCCGACGCCATCGGCCAATCCCTCACCAATCTCCTCATCTCTCAAAACGAGCCCGAAGACAACATCTTCACCGAACAAAACCGCTCCTTCGTCTCCGCCGTCGCCCATCGCGTCTCCTCTTCCCTAATGAAACAAGTCCAACGCGGTGGACAACTCAAGCTCTCACAAAACGACCTCTACCTCCTCATCGAAAAAGCCCTCATCGAAAACGATGCCCATGACGTCGCTAAATCACTGACCTTCCAACGATCTCTCGAATCCACTGGCGAAATCTCACTCGACTCCACCTCCCACCAACCCATGACCGTCCGCCTCATCCGCCGCAACGGCAACGTCGTCCCCTGGTCTGAAACCAAAATCGAACAAGCCGTCGCCCGCGCCTTCCTAACCCTCAAAGAATCACCAGACCCCGCCAAAGCCATCGCCAAAGCCGTCACCAGAGCCGTCCGCACCGGCGACTCCGCCTTCGTCCACATCGAAGACGTCCAAGACATCGTCCAAGAACAACTCATGAAGCAGGGACACTACAAAGTCGCTGCCCACTACGTCCTCTACCGCGAAGAACGCGCCCGCCTCCGCCTCGAGCGCGAAGCCAACGCCAGCCCAGAAGACCCCGCCCAAGAATCATTCGTCACCGTCACCGAAGACGGCACCTCCGAATTCTGGGACGGAACCGAACTCAAAAAGCGCATCCAATTCGCCATGATCGGCCTCGACCTCACCATGACCGAGGACGAAATCGAAACCGAACTCCGCCGCTCCATCGGGGCCGAAATCACCCGCGCCGACCTCCAAAAAACCATCATCCTCAACTCCAAAACCCTCCTCGAAAAAGACGCCGATATGGCCAAATTCGCTGGCCGCATCCTCCTCACCTACATCTACGAGGAAGTCCTCCCCTGGAACATCCAGACCGATGGCATCGAAGCCCTCAAAGAAGCCCACAAACAAAACTTCAAAAGTTACCTCAAACACGGAGTCGAAATCAAACGCATCTCCCCCGAAGTCGTAGACAAATACGACCTCGACCGCCTCGCCGACGCCCTCGATCCCTCCGCCGATCTCGACTTCGAATACCTCGGCATCCAAACCCTCTACGACCGCTACCTCCAAGTCGACAAAACCGGCGACAAACCACGCCGTATGGAAACGCCGCAATTCTTCTGGATGCGCGTCTCCATGGGACTCTTCAAAGCCGAAGAACAAGACGCCGAAGACTGGGTCATCCGCCTCTACCAACTCTACAAAGGGCGCCGCTTCTGTTCCTCCACCCCCACCCTCTTCAACTCAGGTACCCTTCACAGCCAGCTCTCTTCCTGCTACCTCTACAAAGTTGACGACTCCATCGAGTCCATCATGCACCGAGGCATCGCCGAAAACGCCTTCCTCTCCAAATGGGCAGGCGGACTCGGCGGCTCCTGGACCGCCGTCCGCGGAACCGGTGGATACATTCAAGGCACCAACGGAGAATCACAAGGTGTCATCCCCTTCCTCAAACTCCACAACGACCAACTCATCGCCGTCAACCAAGGCGGCAAACGCCGAGGATCCGGCTGCGCATACCTCGAATCCTGGCACAACGACATCGAGGACTTCCTAGAACTCCGAGTCAACACAGGTGACGAACGCCGTCGTACCCACGACATGAACACCGCCAACTGGATTCCCGACCTCTTCATGAAGCGCATGGAAGCCCGGCAACACTGGACCCTCTTCCGCGCCAACGAAACCCCAGACCTCCACGACCTCTACGGCAGCGGCTTCGAACAACGCTACACCGAATACGAAAAGATGGCCGAAGAGGGCAAGATCTGGAGCCGCAAGATCGAAGCCATCGAGCTCTGGAAAAAGATGCTCAAGATGATCTTCGAAACCGGCCACCCCTGGATCACCTTCAAAGACCCCTGCAACCTTCGCAGCCCCCAGGACCACGCCGGTGTCATTCACTCCTCCAACCTCTGCACCGAAATCACCCTCAACACCTCAGACGAAGAAACCGCCGTCTGTAACCTTGGGTCCGTCGTCCTCGACACCCACATCACCAACGATGGAGCCCTGGATCACGACATGCTCCGTGAAACCGTCACCGTTGCCATCCGCGCCCTCGACAACGTCATCGACATCAACTTTTACCCCACCGAAGCCGCCAAAACCGCTAACTCACGCCACCGCCCCATCGGCCTCGGTGTCATGGGCCTCCACAACTCCCTCTTCAAAAAAGGCCTCGCCTTCAACTCCGACGCCGCCATCGAATTCAATGACGAATTCATGGAAGCCATCGCCTACTACGCCTACGGCGCCAGTAGCGAACTCGCCAGCGAACGCGGTACCTACGGATCCTACCAAGGCTCCAAATGGGACCGCGGGCTCCTCCCTCAAGACACCCTTGACCTTCTCGAACAAGAACGCGGCGTCAAACTCGACGTCCCACGGGGAGGCAAAATGGACTGGCGCCCCGTTCGCGAATCCATCGCCAAAAACGGCATGCGGAACTCCAACGTCCTCGCCATAGCCCCCACCGCCACCATCTCCAACATCATGGGCACCACCCCATGCATCGAACCCAACTACACCAACCTCTTCGTCAAGAGTAACCTTGGCGGCGACTTCATCATCCTCAACCGCCAACTCGTCATTGACCTCAAAAAAGAAGGCCTCTGGAACCAGGAAATGATCGACCAGCTCAAATACTTCAACGGCGAACTCACCAACATCGAAGGCATTCCCGAGCGACTCAAACAAAAATATCAAACCGCCTTCCAAGTCGGACACGAAACCATCATCGACGCCGCTGCCCGACGCCAAAAATGGATCGATCAGAGCCAAAGCGTCAACCTCTTCCTCGCCTCACCGGACATGAAGAACCTCAGCCACATGTATCGCCGCGCCTGGCATACCGGCCTCAAAACTACCTATTACCTGAGAACGCTTCAGGGCAATGACATCGAAAAATCGACTGTCTCCAAAGCCCCAGCCAAAAAATCATACACCGCTGAAGAAAAAGCCGCCTGCTCCATCGAAGCCATGATGAACGGCGAAGAATGCGAGGCCTGTCAGTAAAAACGTGGCGGCGGATTCCATCCGCCAAGCCTCCCTCCCATCGTTTTTCAAAGCCTCAAAAGTAATCCTCCATTTTTTAAATTTTTGATTTTAATAGCTCCTTTTATCCGGAGCTTTCAAAAGACCATCCTTATACCGATCGTTAAAACTTTCTGGTATTAAAGAATGGAGATCAGGCGTTTGCTTGATCCCTCATCCAGCCATCGCCAACTAAAGAGAGAATGTTGCTGGGCTCGTCCCAGAATTTCCTCAGCCAATAGGTCGAAGATTCCAAAAGTTCTTCCAACGATCCCCATCGCCGATTGCAGAGCCAGTCTCGCAGCATATCCCATAGCTTTTCAACGGGGTTGAGTTCGGGGCTATAGGGTGGTTGGCGTAGCACGACGACATTGTCCGGAATCCTCGAATCGGTATTGCTGGGATGAAACGAGGCTCCGTCATGGGGCCTTCCCGCAAGCGGGTCCCTTCCATGCCGCCATCACTCCCTCTTACGCACATAGGCGGAAGTGACCACCCACTGGGCAGATGCCGTGCCAGCTCGCAGTTAAACACCGAATTGATGTCGGGTTGAATGTAAGCGTCCTCCGAAGCGCCACTTGATCGCCGGGTCATAAATGTCGTATCTGTAGGTTTTCCAGTGTGGGAGGTCATTGGGCATAATAACGCTAGCTCCCGCCTGTTCGGATGATGTAGGGGATCCCATCGACAACCTCTCGCTTTGAATGTTTTGATGGTCGTCCCCGAAGAGTGGGGCCGGATTTGGGAAGAAGTTCCACCAGAATTTTCCACTCAATGTCGTTAAGGTTGCTTGGATAGCTTGTCATCCCTGCCTTCTCCTAAAAATGTGAATGAAAGAGAGGCTGGAAAAATAGCACTAACTATTTTTCCAGCCTCTTAGGAAAAACATTGACCCGACCAGTCAGTCCTAAAAAAATTACTTATTCAGGACAAAAGCCTTTTCTTGAAAATTTTTGCCTACTCGAAAACTCAACTACGACTCACTCCTGCGCCGGCGCAATGCAAACAAAGCACCAGGAAGAAGAAGAAGAAAACTTGAAGGCTCAGGAATCAAAATCGCCTGCGTCGGCGCACCACCAGCAAGAGATTCAATTTGCTCCTGCGAAAGAGGCGCACTCCAAACCGCGAATTCATCAATCAAACCACCAAAACCATTGCCACCCCCTACGCCTGCTCCGATTGTTGTCGAACCCGAAAAAGTAGGAATAACAGCCGCACCAGTGGCCTGCGAGGCCGCTAGCACTCCATCAATCCAAATCTCTTTCTGCCCCCCACTTACCTGAAGAACAATATGATGCCAACTATCTAACAAACTTGTTCCAACCACACTGGTCAACCGATTAGCTGTCCCACAGCAGGTGCCACCATGATCAAAGTATAATGTCCCATCAGACCAAGGTGCGTGAGCCTGAAAACCCCGAGTCCCACCTCCCGACGTGCTCACCATAGAGAACGGAATGTTGGTCGTATTTAAGCCGCTACCATTTCCGATATTACGTTGCCAATAACTCACCGCCATCGAGTCAGAAGTCGTTGCACCCGCTAGCGCAATCGTAGAACTCATATAAGCAAAATTCGCTGCAGCTCCGATATCAAGAGCACCGTTTCCAGCCGATCCATCATAACCTGTTCCACCTGCCGAAATGGTCGCAGCCCCGTTCAGCGTCCCGTTTGCACCATTTCCAGACGAATCGTTCGCATTTCCATTGAATTCATACAATGCCAAAAGGTCAGTAGCCGTAACAGCCCCCATGGCCGACCCTCCAC
>JAHDGN010000052.1:0-3760 GCA_020627645.1 Akkermansiaceae bacterium | reverse complement strand
AAGACAGGATGGCAGGGAATGAACATTTGTTAGAGGGAAGAATCAAACTCTTTTTTTATCCATTTCGATTCGCATTGATGCCATAATGCTATTTGGGGGCTCAATCCCCTCCAAAAAAGGTCGTCATGGTGCTGGAAGGATCATCGAACACAGTTCCTCAAAAAATTCTCCAAAATCAAGCGATCGGAATCATTGCGAAACTTCAAGGCGACCAAATAATGAACGGACATTCGCAGCTTCATCCGCATCAATAGTAGCCGTCACTCGCAGTAACGGAGCCGCCGAACTGGCATCAACCTGAAATGTAACCCCATTGTCAGGGACAGAATCACTCACGTCTGGCACCTGGTCAGCAGTCGACGTCCATGGCGACTCCAGACCCAGGTCCGCACTGTAAGCAACTCGCAACTGAACTCCTCCCCGAAGATTAAAATCACGACAAAGAAATTCGAAAACAAGATCTCCTCCAGCAGTTTGCCGAGTCGTCGGAAGAAGCTGACTTGCATCCGTAGTCGGAGTTGCCGCTCCGAGAACAAAGGCTAAACCATCTTGAACACCATCTTGGTTAGCATCTCCATCAAAGTCTTCCCCACCCACAGCCCACTCCTGATAACTTCTCGGAAGAGCAGGAGCAGAAACTCCAGTCAGATAAATCCTACCATTATTGTCATCAACAAGCCTGGGAGTTCCAGTCCAGTTGGTTGCCGAAAGATCCACAAAAACATTTCCAAAAACCCGAGTGACCCCCACATCATAGGTAAACACTGGGATCTGATCAGCGGCTTTGGGAGAACCGGCTGGGCTCACAACTCTAAGCGTCATCTCCCCCACCTCTAACATCACATTCGGAGACAAAGTTTTTCCGACATGGATCGTATCCGAGACATTTCCTGGCCCAACCTCCCACTCATAAACTGATCCACTTCGCAGGCTCAACTTAGCCGTATCAGCGCGATTAGAACTCCAATTCAATGACATCGATCCAATCCCATTTCCGGGAGCAATCGTGCCTCCAGCATGAACCGTAAAATGCTCCCGCACATCTTGAATGAGCCAACTTCCGGCAGCATTGAGCCTTCCTCCACCGCCAACTTCAATTCGATGCGAAAAGACATGATCTGTGCCCAAACAAGTAAGCGCACCCTCGTCGACATACAACCTGCCGTTTCTAATATCGAGGTTTTCTCGAATCTGCCAACTGCCTTGACCCTTCTTACGGATCTGAAGCTGATTAGAATTACGCGTCCAAGTGATCCGATCAACCGCGTTTCCATCTCGATCACCCGAAAGCCAAACGGCGGAGTTACCATCAGTTCGAATCACCTCAAGAACTCCCAAGGTCATAGGAAAATTCCCAGAAGGCGCGAAGGTTAAGACCGAATCATAATTCCCACTGTCAGAAAGATAGCGAACCGTTGGAGATCCAGAAATTCCCGCCGTGATCACGGTATCACTCACACCATCGATAAGAAGTGTTGGGCTAGAGCCAGAAAAGTTGAGCAAATGATCTTCGACGCTTGCACCAATTTGGTAGAAGGGAGATCTCACCTCAAGAGCGTTGAGGGTGATATTTTCGTTAAGTGCCACCGCCCCAGCACTTCCACCAAAGATCGCCTTCTTATCATTCCCATTGATCCATGCCCCAAGCGAGAGCCCTGGACCTCGATCCCAATTCGTAGAGGATAACTCCCATCCTCCCGCCCCTCCAGAACTAGCACCATCTCCAACTGCACCGCCATTCGCTTCCCAGTAGAGATCAGCAAATAGAGGAGCATCCATATTCACCTGCGTGGTCGCCGGCGTGGTCGTCCCATTGATCGGCTGGATTGCATAAGTGACTGTCCCCGATAGAGGAGGCGACGAGTCGACAAATGATTCAGCAGATCCCGAAAGTGATGCAGCAATGACCTGTCCATTGCGACGAATTTCGATTCCCGCATAAGGCATTTGATTGACCCACGAAAGAACCACCCGACCTATATCTCGACCCGCAACAAAATTTCTGATGCTTCCATCATAACTGAAAGTCAACGGCTCACAAATAACGCCATTGACAGTCGCAATCAGTTCGTAATTCAGGACTCCCGGCGTCGCTGAGAGATCCGTATATGCGTTATGATCAAGTGAAGAGAGGTTGGCGATCTGCTCTGAATTTCTCAAAATCCTAACAGCACTCGGATCTCCAGCACTACGTCTCCATGTCAGATTAATTCCTCTCTCGTCTCCATCGGCAAGAAGAGTGGTCGGGCATTTGTTTGAAATGATGTCAACGGCCGCCCTCCCCATGGCCAAGCCAATATCAAGATAAGTCGCAGCATTTCGATTCCAGTGAAAACCCTGCCCCCCACCAGGCGACGGAGAGTCAGACGGATTCCTCCAAAATCCGCGCGTATCAATCGCAGCTACCGTACCTTGAAATTCTGGATATTGTGCCACCGCAAGTTGAGCATTCATCAGAGCGAGAGCCCTTGGCTGAGATTCGGACAAACCCGCAATCCCAGTATTTGCAACCACAAACGGAAGGTCAATAATACCTAAGTCCTTGCGCACGTCCCGAATCAAATTCGCAAGATTGACCTCATATTCATCGGTAAATGTCTGACTGACGCGGTCATTCCATCCTTGATGCCACCCAAACCCGGCGATTTCAAATCCTTGCCCATCGTAGTCCGGAAAATAAGTTGCCAAATTCGAAGTCACATCGTTTACGATTCGCAACATTTCCTGATAATAAAAACCGGTATCTCCGGGAGCAGTCGGACTCGCATAGGGACCAGAACTTGGTGGACGAAAATCATTGCCTAAGCTTTTGCCTCCCCATGCTGTTTTGATCAGTAAAACTTGATGATCATAGTGTGCCCCAACTTCATGACCAAAACCGATTTCAGGACCAATCAGGGTGCTTCGTGCTCCATAGCCAACAGTGAGGTCACCGCTCAACTTCTCTGAAGAACTGCGTTCATAACGAATCCAAACATCATTCCAACGTTTCCATTGACCACTTGGTTCCCTGGTGAATTGGTATGTTCCACCAACATCATTCGCCAAAGTTGACTCAAGAGTTCCCGGGGTTGTCACCGGGGAAATTTCACCATGCCCCTGCATATTCGACTGCCCTGCCAAAATAAAAACCTTAACCGGGCTTGTGCCTGCCTGATCAGCAAATCCATGAGCCGCTAAGACAATAAAACACAGAGCGAAGAGTAACACAGAACTCACATGTTTGTTGCCAGAAGTCTTACCAGAGAAAGGAGCCCTAACCCACATCCATACACGAAACACCTGCACATTCATCATGTCTATCAACGATCCCACTAAGAGAGAAGTTAGTGAAATTCTTCAAGGATTGTATCAAAAGCTCCTCTTTCGGCCGATTTCAATCACATCATTTCCAACGACCCCGATAAATCATCAAAGCAACACTCCCGTTTAGTCGGAAATGATTAATCTTTAGGATTAATTGATTTCATTGTTTTGGGAAAATCCCCCCATTTTTCCGGCTAAAGAAGAACGTTCTCAACCCACACAAAAACACCCCTCCCTCATTTAAAATTACACGCAAACATGTAAAAAATTAGCGGTACTCATATTTTCTTGCACTCAACGAATCGTTGCCTAAGGTCTCCCCCCAGATTTGATCACAAAAGAAATATGAACAAACAATATCTCCTCCATTCTCTCTTTGCATCATGCTTGGTTGCTCCCAGTAACGGCGCAATTTTAGCCCAATATAATGACATTCTAGCAACAACAACAGCTA
>JAHDGN010000051.1:11805-13663 GCA_020627645.1 Akkermansiaceae bacterium | reverse complement strand
AATCAACTCCGCCCCCAAATCAGGCAAAATCAAAATCATCCCCCTCAACGAAGACTCTCCTAGTTAGTCTTTTCATCTTACTCCTACCCCTTCCCTCTCACGCTCAAAAAAACTACACCCCCTCTTCAAAAAAAATCCCCATCCAAATCGCCAAGCAAGACGGGACCTTCGTCTACTCCTCCAAAAAAGCCACCCTCAGCTCGCCCTCCAAAATCTCAACTCGTGATCTTCAAAACCTTTTCCGCACCATCCACGCCGTTCCCACCGTCCTCAAATCGTTTCCCCTCCCACTCATTCGACCGCCAAAACAAAACAAGATTCCCACCATCCACCTCTTTCAAGATCCCGAAAAATACAAACTAGCCGGCGCAGCCGATGGCACCGCAGGCTACTACGACACCAACACCACCCATGTCCTCCTCCTCCACCGTCATACCTTCCAACCCAACTCCATCACCAGATCCCCCGACTTCGATCTCGTCGTACACGAACTCACCCACTTCTACATGCACCAATACATGGGCCGCATCGACGCCTGGCTCACCGAAGGAGTCGCCGAATATATGGCCTCAGCACACAGCCACAATGGACACTACGACTTCCGCGCCATCAAAACTCACATCATCCAACGAATCAACTTTCTAAACCAGCCCATCAAAAGCAGCACCCACACCCGAGCACTCCCCGCCCTGCTTAACAAAAATTTCGAAGACTGGCTCGCCGACTCTCCCTTCTCCTCATTCAAAAATGTTCCTCCTCACTCATTCTCACCCACTACTACCTCAACGGCACAAAAAAACGCCGCCGAGCACTCGAAACCTATCTCACCCGCAGCCTCATTCCTCGACAAAAAACAGACGAACTCCCGACCCTCATCACCACTCAAGAAGCCGACAACCTTCAACCTAGACTTCGGAAATTTTGGGCCAAAAACGGACTACGACTTCATTTTGACCAACCCTAAAACTGCTCTTCCTCAAACGCGAACACCTCGTAAAATAAAAAAGTGGCGGAGAGAGTGGGATTCGAACCCACGGTAGCTTGCGCTACGCCGGTTTTCAAGACCGGTGCATTAAACCAGGCTCTGCCATCTCTCCTCGAGCCGGCGGCAGTCTCCAAGATGATCAGGAACTTGGCAAGCGGCAAAAACACAAAATATCGTCCTTTCTTCCTCAGCTAACACTTTCCTACTTTTTCTGACATTTTTGACACCTTTCTCCCATCGGAAAATCTCTCCTAACCAATTAGATGAGAGAGCTTCAACGAAAAGGGGCAAAACAACATGAAAATTAAGAGCTTCATCTACGGCACCGCAATATCCGCCGCAATCACGGTCGCAAACGGCCAAACCATCGTTGGCTCTTCAAAGGTCTTCCTCAACGCAACTGACTCCACCACGGAAGAAACCAACCTTGGCAACCTTATTGCAGACTCCTATCTCGCAACCGCCAAAACAATCGAAACCAACGTCGACGCCGCACTCCTCCTCGGAACAGGCATCAGCGACCATATCGGCTCTGATGATACCGACGGTGGCGACATCACCGACGTCGACGTCGCCAACGCTCTTCAGTCAGATCTCACCGTCACACTTTTGACTCTCACCCCTGCAAACCTCCTCTCTGCTCTCGAGGTCGCGGTGAACGACCCCACCAGCACAGGTATCAACGGACAACTCTACCAAGTCAGCGGACTTTCGTTCAGTTTCGACCCCTTACTCCCAGAAGGGGAGCGAGTCATCAACGTCGCCCTGAAGAATTCCCTCAATGAAACCACCCAAATGCTCGTTGAAAACGGACAGGTCGTCACCGACGCTCCAACCACCCTTCGGGTCGCCACAAACACCCTGTCATCCGCC
>JAHDGN010000051.1:0-11795 GCA_020627645.1 Akkermansiaceae bacterium | reverse complement strand
AGTTGGTTCTCTCAACTTCGGCCCCATCGCCAACGTTGTGAACACCACCGTGAGAGAAACCCAATCTCTCACCAATTTTCTCCAAAGCCTCAATGCCCCTGTCTGCATGAAGGACACTCCAAAGGGACAAGACGCCCGAATTCAAAACATCGACTTCCGGAGCGACTCCGTCGCCCTTCCAGTCGCCGCCCCAACCGGAAGCCCTGTGCTCTCTGCGATTGGTTCTTACGAAACAGGTATCTTCGACGAATCCGCTGCCGAAATCACGAGCTACGACCCCAAAAGCGAACGCCTCCTACTCGTCAACGCTAATACCTCCACCGTCGATATTCTGAGCCTCTCAGACCCAACCAGCCCAATCCTCGTGAACAGCATCGATATCCAAGCCATCCTCGGCGACGAAAATACCACAGTCTCGCCCAACAGCGTCGACATCGCCAACGGCCTCGTCGCAGTCGCTATCGGAGCTGAAGACACCACTTCCGGCAACCCAGGGATCGGAATGGTCGGATTCTTCGATATCGATGGGAACTATCTCACCAAAACCTTTGCTGGATACCTACCCGACATGCTCACCTTCACTCCCGACAACTCCAAACTCGTTGTCGTCAACGAAGGGGAACCAAACGACGACTACACCCTCGATCCCGAAGGCTCAGTCAGCATTATCTCCACCAGGCAACTGAGCTGGACCCTCCTGATCCACAAATACTTCCCCTTCTGGTCACGCTTCTTCCCAATTCGATCTCCTCATGCTCACCACGCAAACTTTACACGCTTCAACTCCAAAGAAGCAGCTCTCAAGAACGCCGGCGTCCGTATCTTTGGACCTGGCGCCACCGTCGCTCAAGACCTTGAACCCGAATACATTGCCGTTTCTGACGACTCTCGTACCGCATACGTTACCCTTCAGGAAAATAACGCGATCGCTATCGTCGATCTCCGCCTCGGAAGCGTCCGTTCCGTCAAACCACTAGGCTATAAGGACTTCTCCCTCTCAGGATTCGACCCCAGCAACCGTGACGACAACATCAATATTCAACCCTGGCCCGTCCTCGGAATGTACCAGCCCGACGCAATCGCTGGATTTACCATCAATGGACGCCAATTCCTCATCAGCGCCAACGAAGGAGACGCACGCGACCACGACGGATTCAGCGAAGAAGTTCGCCTCAAGGACCTCACCCTCGATCCAACTGCTTTCCCAGACGCGAATGACCTTCAGGAAGACGAAATGCTCGGACGCCTCCGCATCACCGATGCCACCGGCGATACCGATGGTGACGGAGACCTTGATCAAATCTACGCCTACGGCGGTCGATCCTTCTCCATCTGGCGCGCCACCCGCAGAGGCATCAGACAAGTTTACGATAGCGGATCCGATATCGAAAACGCCACCGCCTCACTCATCCCTGCCGAGTTCAACTCCAATAACGACGAAAACGATTCCTTCGATAGCCGAAGCGATGACAAAGGCCCTGAACCCGAAGGCGTCACTGTCGGCAAAGTCAACGGCCAAACTCTCGCCTTCATCGGGCTCGAGCGCGTTGGTGGCGTACTCGTCTACGATATCTCGAATCCCCGTTCTCCAGTTTATCTCCAATATGTCGTCACTCGCGACTTCTTCGGAGATGCCGAAACAGGAACCGCTGGTGACCTCGGCCCCGAAGGCCTCACCTTTATCTCCGCTTCGGACAGCCCAAATGGAAAACCACTTCTCGTCGTAGCCAGCGAAGTCAGCGGATCCGTCCGCATCTTCGAGATCAACTAAAGAATTTTCATCAAAATTCACCAACGCAAAACGCGCGCCTCATTCGAGGCACGCGTTTTTGCTATTAACTAGCGATCACACACATGTTCACACACTATCTTTGAACGACACCAATCTACTCAACACCTCCACCACCCGCCATTACACGAAACACCAATATTTCTAATCCCATTTTAGCAAAGTGAGGTTTCCCATTTACCATCGACCACCGAAATGCCTGGCCTTCTCGAAAAATAACTAAACGACCCAAAAAATCGAAAAAATGGAGGCTGGCTTGACCTCCCGCATGACATGTCTAAAAGGCATGCGTAATGCGAAACTGTCTCATCCTCCTTTTCACCACCCTCACCCTTCACTCTAAACAAATGCCAAACTCCGAAACCACCTTCGGCAAAAAATTCCCCGAACTAGACAACCGAGCAACAGCCGACTGGTGGACTCGACAGCAACCTACCAAGAAAAAATACCTCAATCTCGACGTCTCCCGAGAAAATGTCATCGGCTTCGCTCTTTACACCCTACATAACAAAACTCTCAAACTGACAGCCCAGCTCTTCCCCCTAAAACCAGACGAAACCCAAACCGTTAGACTCGAAATCAAAAAAGACGACACTTGGACCGAGGTCGCCAAAGAAAAAATCACCTACCCAGGATGGTCCGCACACTTCCGCGTTTCCAATTGGAATCATACCTCAGATACCCCCTATCGGGTCCGCCATGGCGAAAAAGCCACCTTCGAAGGCCTTATTCGTAAAGAACCAACCAACAACGAAATCCTCACCATCGCCTCCCTATCGTGCAACTCATCCCTCACCCCAGGACCTCGTAAAAACTTCATCAACAACCTCCTCCACCTCAACCCCGACCTCCTATTCTTCGCTGGCGACCAAACCTACCACCATACCCAACATACCACCGGATGGCTCGAATTCGGCCTCCAGTTTCGCGAAGTGCTCAAAAATCGCCCCACCATTACCATTCCCGACGACCACGACATCGGACAAGCCAACCTCTGGGGTGACAGCGGCTCCATTGCCTCCAGTTCAGCAGGACCAGACGGTGGTTACTTTTACCCTGCCGCCTACGTCAACATGGTTCAGCGTCAACAAACCTGGCACCTCCCAGATCCCCATGACGCCACTCCCGTCAAACAAAACATCTCCGTCTACTACACCAACCTCACCTACGGCGGAGTCTCCTTCGCCATCCTCGAAGACCGTAAATTCAAATCTGGCCCCAAAGGCAACATCCCCAAAATGGGACCACGCCCCGACCACATCAACGTCCCTGGATACGACCCCAAATCCGTTGACCTCCCCGGCCTCACCCTCCTCGGTGACCGCCAACTCAAGTTTCTCAACCAATGGTCCCAGGACTGGACCAACGCCGACCTCAAAGTCGTCCTCTCCCAACCCCCCTTCTGCTCCGCAGTCCATCTCCACGGATCACGAAAAAACCGCCTCCTCGCCGACCTCGATTCCAACGCCTGGCCACAAACCCCGCGCAACAAGGCTCTCATAGAAATCCGACGCGCCCGCGCCACCCACCTCTGCGGCGACCAACACCTCGCCAATGTTGTCAAACACGGGATCTCATCCCACAACGATGGCCCCTACTCCTTCACCTCCCCAGCCATTGTCAACACCATCTACGGACGCTGGTGGGAACCACTCGACAAAAAAGCCGGGCCCAACCCTCGGCCAAAATCCCCCCTCCCCTGGACCGGAAACTACCACGATGGCCTCGGTAACAAAATCACCATGCTCGCCTACGCAAACCCCAAAAACACCAGAGACGAAAAACAACGAGGCGACGGATACGGATTCATTCAACTCAACAAAAAGACGGGAAAAATCACCTTCAATTGCTACCCCCGATTCAACAACGTCAAAGAAAACCCTAAGAACCAATACTCAGGATGGCCCATCACCATCTCAACCGACAGAAACGACGGCCGTAAAGCAACCGGACACCTCAACTTCGAATCCCCAATCGAAAATCCAGTCATCCAGGTCATCAACGAAAAATCAAACGAAATCCTCTACACCTTCCGCTCGCGAAACAAATCAGGCCAACTCCCCGTCTACACCGACGACACCTTCACCATTAAGTTTGGAAAGAACACACCAGACAAAACCCTCTCAACCAACCTCTCCCCGAAATAATTTTTTTTGCGCTGTATCCCTTGGCATCTTCAAAAGACAAGACAACACACTTCGATCCCCCCTCATTCAGCAACCGACTGACTGACCTTGATCGGAACACCCTCTTCCACCTCAAGCGGCTGGGCGTGGGTTCCCTTTTCTTCATTGTGAGCTTGTTCCAACATAAGTTTTTCGAACTTAGTCATCTCACCCCCTTCCTTTTTGGAAAGGATCAGACTCACAATCCCAGCCAACCCAAAATACAAAAAGCAATAGATTCCATATTTCCCCACTGGCTGAATTTCACCCTCCAATAACAAAGCTTCGGCATCCTCAATCAATCTTTGTCTACCATTATCGTTATAGCCCCATCGTTCATAAACAGCAGCATTGTGCTTATTTACCTTAGAGCGATTTACCAAATATGATTCCACAGACACAAGCAAACCTCCAAAAGCAAAAACGAAAAAGATCCATGCGACTGTTTTCATAACAGGAAAGTACGGACCGAGGAGCGGAGCTACCAGTAGAAAGCCACTCTGAATTTCTACCCACAAAAGAGATCAAACCCCCGACTTGACCCAGATTCACGAAGATCCAACAATCATCGAAGCAATGAAGAAACTCCTTCTACTTCTAGTTCCTGCAATGACACTGATCCTTCCCTCTTGCACCCCGATGAGCGGAGTATCAGGCCCCACCTCTCTCGCCGATTCCAACTCCATTGCCGCTCGCAAAGCTCAGATAGCCAACGAACCTCGAGGAAACTTTTTCTACGGTCGCCGTTACGTCGTCAAAAAAACACGCTTCTGGGGATACCTTCGCAAACCAGGACAACCAGCGACCTCCGCAAAACTCGTCATCTTCAACGAAACCAGGAAACACAACCCAGACCGACTCCCTGAAGTTGGCCCTGGCAAAAACTACGGATTCGACAACAACTACGAATACAAAATCTACGGACGCTACACCGGACGTAAACTCTACGAACCCAACAGCAACCAATTCCTACCCGAATTCCTGCTAACCAACTACGAACTTCTAGACACCAATCCCGGCTGGCTCTTCCGCCCCAACGAAAAATACTCCCCCTCAAGAATCACTCTCCTTCCCTAAAAAAACTCCCCATCACTCGCCGACCTCTGCGCCTCTGCGGTAAAAACCCTCAACCCAAGCCCGACAACCAAGAAAACCTCCCCAACCCTTCTTACCTTTCCGTCTCAGCGGTGAAAAATACCCCCCAACTCCACGATTCCCCCCAAAGACCTCCGCTCAAAAGCCCCTGAAAACCGAACACAGAGCACCAGAGAACTACTTTGTGAAATTTTTCACAAAGTCCTTGCGACCCCCATGGAACACGAGTTTCATAGCCGTGGCTTAATATGAGCAATACCACCACTTATGAGGCCCCGGATGCTGCCGCCGTTGCAGCAAAAGCTGTTGAAGACTACCGAGCTGAAACCGACGACATTCTCGGCGAAAAAATGGTTCTCAACATGGGACCATCACACCCCGCAACCCACGGCGTCCTCCGACTCGTCCTCGAACTCGACGGCGAAATCATCGAAAAAGCCGAACCCCACATTGGATACCTGCATCGCGGCGACGAAAAAATCGCCGAAAACATGCACTACAACCAGTTCATTCCCTACACCGATCGACTCGACTACCTCGCCCCCCTCGCCAATAACGTCGCCTACGCCTGCGCCGTCGAAAAGCTCATGGACTGGACCCTCCCGCCTCGCGGACAAGCCCTGCGAGTCCTCTGTTGCGAACTCGCCCGCATCTCATCTCACATGCTCGGCGTCGGAGTCTGCGCCATGGACGTTGGTGCCATGACTGTCTTCCTCTACACCTTCACCGAGCGCGAAAAGATCTACAACTTCTGCGAACAACTCTCTGGAGCACGATTCACCACCTCCTACACCCGAGTCGGAGGACAAATCCGCGATCTCCCCGAAGGCCTCGACCAAGACATCCTCAAATTCCTCGATGAATGCGAAAACACCATCGACGAAATTGCCGGGCTCCTGAACAAAAACAAAATCTACCTCGAACGCATGTGCGACGTCGGCGTCATCTCCAGAGAGACTGCCATCAGCTACGGCCTCACTGGCCCCAACCTCCGCGCCTGCGGCGTTCCCCGCGACCTTCGGAAAGACAATCCCTACCTCGGATACGAAAAATACGACTTCGACGTCCCCATCGGCGAAAACGGAGACTGCTACGACCGCTACCTCGTCCGCATGGAAGAAATGCGCCAATCCATCCGCATCATCCGACAAGTCCTCGCCGACTTCCCCGAAGGCGACATCAACGTCGTCGACCCCAAATCCACCCTCCCCGACAAAGAACGCGTCCTCACCTCCATGGAGGAACTCATCCACCACTTTATCGTCTCCACCCAAGGCCTCGAGGCCCCAGAAGGCGAAGTTTACTTTGCAGCCGAAAACCCCAAGGGCGAACTCGGCTTCTACATCCACTCAAAAGGAGGCGGCGTGCCCAATCGCCTCAAGATCCGCTCCCCATCCTTCGTCAACCTCAGCCTCTGCTCCGACCTTCTTAAAGGTCATATGGTTTCAGACATCCCAGCCATCCTAGGATCTCTCGACTTCGTCATGGGCGAATGCGACCGCTAAATCAATCACTTCATCCCTAACCTCTAACTCATCAGGTGAGCAAAAATATCGACGTCCCAAAACCCGCCGACATCGACGAAACCAAAGTCAAATACCTCGACTCCCAGCCAGTCGAAAAAGTCAGCGTTCTTGACCAAAACATCCACTCCCCAGCAACTCCGGGCGAAAAATTTTTCCCCAAGTTCCAAGTCTCACCTCAACTCGAGGCCAAGGCAGACGAACGCATCGCCCAGTACCCAGACGATCAAAAACGCTCCGCCGTCCTCCCCCTCCTTCACGAAGTTCAACACCACTTCGGCTTCATCTCACCCGAATCCATTGACTGGGTTGCCTCCAAACTCGACATCTCACCCATCAAAGTTGTCGAAGTCGTCACCTTCTACCCCGGCTTTCGCCAAAAAGCCCCCGGCCGCGTTCACTTTCGCGTCTGCCGCACCCTCTCCTGCGCCATGGGCGGCTCATACGAGCTCATGGACAAACTCTGCGAACTCACCAAAATTGATCGATCCACTGCCGACGGCCACAAAGACCCCATCTCCGTCTCACCCTGCGGTAACTACTCCGTAGAATTCGCCGAATGCCTCGCCTCCTGCGGCACCGCACCCGTCTGCCTCGTCAACGATGACTTCCACGAAGACATCTCCGCCGACAAAGCCGCCGGCCTCATCGACCAATACAAAGCATAAAATTTTCCCGAAGCCATGTCCGACATCAAATACCTTCCCGGAAAAGAGCCACACCAAAAAGAACACCGGCTCATCTTCAAAAACGTCGACCGTGAAGGTTGGGACACCTCCATCGACACCTATATCAACGACGGCGGCTACGACATGCTCAAAAAAGCCATCGGCATGGAGCCCAATGCTATCACCGGCGAAGTCAAAACTTCCGGCCTCCGAGGCCGCGGTGGTGCCGGCTTCCCCACCGGCATCAAATGGGGATTCATCCCACCAACCAACACCAAACCCGTCTACCTCATCTGCAACTGCGACGAATCTGAACCCGGCACCTTCAAAGACCGCTACATCGTCCACCAAGACCCACACCAACTCATCGAAGGCATGATCATCTCCGCCTTCGCCGTCGGCGCCCACACCGCCTACATCTACATTCGCGAAGAATTTCCCGAAGCCGCCATCACCCTCGAAAAAGCCATCAACGAAGCCCGCGAAAAGAATTTCCTCGGCAAAAACATCCTCGACTCGGGATTCGACCTCGAAATCTACGTCCACCGAGGAGCCGCCGCCTACATCTGCGGCGAAGAAACCGGCCTCATTGAATCACTCGAAGGAAAACGCCCCTATCCCCGAATCAAACCACCCTACTTCCCCGCCGCCATGGGGCTCTACATGAACCCCACCATCGTCAACAACGTCGAATCTCTCTGCCACGTCGTCCACATCCTCCGCATGGGAGGTGAAGAATACGCAAAGCTCGGAACCCCTCGGAATTCCGGCACCCGCATTCTCTGCGTCTCAGGAGACGTCAAAAACCCCGGCTACTACGAAGTCCAAGTCGGGAAAGTCACCTTCCGCGAACTCCTCTACGATATCTGCGGCGGCCCTAAAGACGGCCGAACCCTCAAAGCCGTCATTCCTGGCGGATCATCATCCAAGATCCTCCGCTGCGACGAAAAATTCACCATCGGCAAAGGCGACGACGCCAAAGAACTCGAATTCTGGGACCTCCCACTCGACTTCGACACCCTCGCTGCCGCCGGCTCCATGGCCGGCTCCGGAGGCGTCATCGTCATGGACGACACCCGCTCAATGTCCTGGGTCCTCAACAACATCACCCACTTCTACGCTCACGAATCCTGCGGCCAATGCACCCCATGCCGCGAAGGATCCACCTGGATGAAGAAAATTTCCGACCGAATCGAAGCCGGCCAAGCCACCCCCGAAGACGTCAAAACCCTCGAAGAAGTCGCCTACCAAATCGACGGCAAAACCGTCTGCGCCTTCGGCGAAGCCTCCGCTTGGCCCGTCGAAGCCATGATCGACAAATTCCGCGACGAACTCACTGCTCAAACCTCCGAAGACAACAACTTCAAATCAGCCGAACGACTCGAACAGGAAAAATTCCTCGCCACCGTCCAATCATGAAATCCCTTCTCCTCGCGGCCACCTCAACCCTCTTCATCTCCTGCGGCAAAAACGTCTACGTCGTTGACCAAGACGGAAACCCGCTCGAAAGAGCTCAGGTCAGACCCCAAACTCGCAGCTACAACAAACCACCCCTCTACACCGACAAAAACGGCGGAGTCACCGTCATCAAAGACGTCCCCCCCATCGAATACCTTCACGTTGCAAAAGTCGGCTACCACAGTCCAGACCCCGTCAACTTCCAACTCCCCAAACCCATCACCGTTGTTCTCACTAAAAAACAGTAGAAACACCCCCTCCCTTCCGGATCACTTATCCATCCCAATCATATGACCAACGACGAGCTTCGTACTCACCTCGCCCAAGTTAAATACCCAGGCTTCTCACGTGATATCGTCTCCTTCGGACTCGTCAAAGCGGCTGAAGTCAAATCCGACGGCTCCGCCCACATCCAAATCCAAATCCAAACCAAAGATCCCGAACTCCCCCGGACAATCTTCCAAGACTGCCACAATGTCCTCGATCCCATCTTCGGCGACCCCGCCAAAGTCCGCATCGAAATTGACATCAAGGACCCACCCACCTCCGGCACCGACAACCAAAAAACCTCCAACACCATCCCCGGCGTCAAACGCATCATCGCCGTAGGGTCCGGCAAAGGAGGAGTTGGAAAATCAACCGTTTCATCCAACCTCGCCATCGCCCTCTCCAAACAAGGCCTCAAAGTCGGCCTCCTCGACTGCGACCTCTACGGCCCCTCCATCCCTCTCATGTTCGGCGTCCCCCACCAACAACCCCACGCCGACAGCCAAGACCGCATCATCCCCATCGAAGCTCACGGACTCAAAATCATGTCCATGGGCTTCCTCCTCACTGATCACTCTCCCGTGATCGTCCGTGGTCCACTCGCCACCCGCTACACCACCCAATTTCTTCAACAAGTCGCCTGGGACGATCTAGACATTCTCATCCTCGATCTCCCACCAGGAACCGGAGACATCCAACTCACCCTCGTCCAAACCGTCACCCTCGACGGAGCCATCATCGTCACCACCCCTCAAGAAGTCGCCCTCGTTGACGCCCGAAAGGCCATCTCCATGTTTGCCAAAGTCAACGTCCCCATCCTCGGCCTCATCGAAAACATGTCCTACTTCGAATGCGATGCCGGAAAACGATACCATCTCTTTGGACAAGGTGGAGCCGCCCGCGAATGCGAACGAATCCAAGTTCCTCTCCTAGGCGAAATCCCTCTCCAACCAGTCATTGGCCAAAACTGCGATCAAGGAACCCCAATCGCCACCCTAGCCCCCTCCGAATCCAAACCCTCCGCCGCCTTTCACCAAACCGCCCAAACTCTCCTCAACCACGTCAAAGCCTAACTCTCTCCCCCACAACCAAGATTTAGCAAGAAGGCAATCGAACCGCACCAACGGCTCGAAACCTGGCGCCCTTATTCATCCTACAGGCGCAAGCCAGCTATTCGGAACGATCATCGTCATTCTCCGAAAAAACTGTTCTAAAGAACCTATTTTGATATAAAGACAGCGACGGAGCAGCGCAAGATAAGCACGGAACCAAGATAACCAGCATCCACACTCCCTGCCCTGACAAACCGACACCCCCATGGAACTCCTCGCCAAATCCGCCTTTTCCTTTCTTCGTGGCTCCAGCCAGCCCGAAACTCTTGTCCAACGCGCAGCCGAACTCGGACACACCTCCATCGGCCTAGTCGATCATATGGGCTACTACGGCTCTGCCCGAGCCCACCTCGAGGCCCAAAAACTAGGCATCAAAGCCATCACCGGAGCTACCATTGAAAACCTCGGCCCCCTCAAACAACTCCCAATCCTCAACAAAACCCGCACCGGATACCAAAATCTCTCTCGCCTCCTCACCACTCTCCACTGTGAACAACTTGTTAACAACTCTTCCACCCTGAAAAACCACAACCTCTCCGGCACCCACGCCATTCTCACACCCGAATCCCTCCACCACTTCACCCGCAAAAACCTCCTCCTCGCTCTCAAACTCCTCCAACAACACTTCGGTCCCAACATCTCCATCGCGCTCTTTCGACACCTCCGCCGAGGCGAACAGAAAAAAAACCAAGTCCTCCAAGACCTCGCGCAATTCGCAAAAATCCCCCTCATCGCCACCAACGCGCCCCTCCACGCCTATCGCAAAGATCGCCTCCTGACCGACGCCTTCACCTCACTCAGACACCACCGAACCCTCGACGACGCAGGACAACTCCTCCAAGCCAACAACGAACGACACATCAAATCTCCACAGCAAATTCACAACTTATTCACAGATTGCCCACAACTTATTCACAACACCCGAGAGCTCGTCGAAAGATGTTCACAATTCTCCCTCGAAAATCTTGGCTACCAATTCCCATCCTATCGTGATCCAGATACTCACAAGTTATTCACATCCGAAGAACAAGACCAACTCCTACACCAACTCGCTCATAGCGGCCTCAAAAGTCGAACACTTAAAAAAAGTAATAAACACTTACAACAAATTGACAAAGAACTACTTACCATAAAGAATCTTGGATTCTCAGGGTACTTTCTCATCGTCTGGGACCTCGTCCGCTTCGCTCGCTCCCACGGCATCTTATGCCAAGGCCGAGGCTCTGCTGCCAACTCCCTAGTTTGTTACGCAATTGGCGTAACAAGTGTTGACCCAGTCAAAGGCGGACTTCTATTTGAACGCTTTTTGTCGGAAAATCGCCAATCCTGGCCTGACATCGATATCGACTTACCTTCGGGCGAACGGCGCGAATCCGTCATCCAATACCTCTACCAAAAATACGCCCCACGTGGAGCCGCCATGACCGCCAACGTCATCACCTACAAACCTCGCTCCACCTTCCGCGAAATGTCTAAAATCCTCGGCTTCCCCGAAACCATCGCCAACCGCTTCACCGACCTCTGTGCCTCCCCCAAAGTTCACGACACCTCACGCGATCACCCCTTCCCCACCCAAGAGCTCTCCATGTCCAACTACTACCCCAATGACCGCGTTATGGAACTCGCCGCCACCATCGAAAAATCAGGCATCCCACCCTCTCACCCCCGCTTCAAACCCCTCCTCCACCTCTACCACGCCACTCTTCACCTCCCCCGAC
>JAHDGN010000498.1 GCA_020627645.1 Akkermansiaceae bacterium | reverse complement strand
AACCTCTGAACGTCGGTCGGGGACAAACCGTCAAGAAACACCATTCAATGAATCCTACCATAATATCGATCTAAGCCAAACGGCTTAACAATCTCAAAAAAATCATTAAGACGTTTTAAAACTAGATGTGCTAGAAAATCCGATCCCATAAGCGCTAGGCCAACCCGATTGATCATCTATGATTTCGTGGCGGTTCAAGCTTCTGATTCCTACTCCAACGTTTTCTCCACTCACCACAGAGCTTCTCAAAGTTGTGAATGTCAGTAAAATGAGGTTCCACCGTAAACCCTTCTAGCATTGTCCGGACATCACCCCAATCCAAGTAATCCAAGCATCCTTTCTTCGAGTTCGAATCGGTTAAGAGGGAATCGAAGAAATCATCCGAAATCCACCCTCTCAATTGATCATCAAGGGGATTCCGAATCGACCACCGTATAAACTCGTAACAGCGCTTCAAAAAACCTTCACCCTCAGCTACGCCATGAGCCTCATTAGCAAGATAGGCAAGATCTTCACAAACCGCCCGCCCATCGTCTACCTCTTCCGAGTCTTCCTCTTGAGGCAATTCAGGAAAGTGCCTCTGAGCGAGCGCACACCACTCCCGGCAGCCAATTGACGAACTCTGATCCATCTTAGATTGATCCATCTTGATCACCCTCAACAACCTGATGTCGACCAAAAGCAAACCATCACCACGTTCAAGGTTGAGCTTTTCATCATCACACTGTCGCCTCCGCAGATCCAGCTTGTTGCCAAACCAACTTACTCCTTTTTGTTAAGCGAAAAGACAGTTGCCATCGTATTCTCATCTTCTGCATAAGCCGCACGGATTTCATAATCGCCGGGAACAATCGACACGTCAATCTTAGGCTGTTCATCTCCATCGAAACCACACGAATCCATCATTCTTAATTCAGGATCTGAAATAGTGATTTCCAGGGCCTCTTGCCAATCACCAGCCGCAGCCACCTTCTGAGCAAACATTAAAAGATCTTCCAGAGAATCAGCCCCAATCCACTGGACAACAAGCCCACCCCGTTCATCTGGCAACCAAAACAGATCACCTGGCTCTTCTCCGATCCGAACGACAGTGCTCCCGTCAAAAGAAATAAGATGCATCAACCCCTCACCCGAGCAAACCTCGCCATACAATCGCCTATCAGGCTCTGGAACATCTCCGATAGCTTTTGACCATTCTCCAGAAAGCTTCCTGGGGAGCATCACAAACGGGCCTCCAAAACTAGTTGCGGTTTTCATCATGAATCACAGAGAATGATTGGATGGATTCTCCTCGCCATCAACTCCCTGTTCAATCCCTGTTTCATTCGATCGTACGGAATCACAACCCGAAGCGAATTCGCAATAACCTCATCTAGCATGAGGACGTTTTTCATTCTGCACAATCTACGCCCCACTACTTCAGATTTTCCTTTGATTCGCGATCGGGTTTCTGTTGGACCTTCGACCTCAATTTTCGAGGAGTCTCAGATTGGCCATCTTGGCTCTCTTTTTGTGCCGTCTTTGCCATTTTAACAACTGAATCAAAGAAGGATTCCCTGCTCTTGTAACGCTTCGATGCCTTCTCGATATCACTCCAGCCTGAGCGTAAAATCTTCAACTCAGTTGCCTGGTGAATGGTAGCAATAATCTTTGAGAAACCAGGCGGGCATCCATTTGAACCAGAAAACTTCAGCATCTTTCCACCATGCTTTGCCTTCGCGACGATCTCATAGCCATCCAAAACAGCAGTTGACGCCCAATATCCCGACCAGCCCTCTTGAGGCGAAGACTGAATCGCCTTTTGGATCGTCTGCCTCATTGAAGGCGAAAGAGCATGACTAATCTGCTCCTTCTCACCGGTCTGGGACACAAGCTTCGAGCCATCAAACTCGATCAAGACAGCTCGTTTAGGATCAACGATTGGCAAAATAAAGATCTCAATCTCTTGTCCGCTTCCAACTCTCAGGAAGGAAATCATCAAAATCACAAACAAAGCCCACCTTTTCACATCAATCTCAAAATACAACAATCTTGGTTCTGAACAAGCCCGTGACTTCGGAGGCATTTTTCCTCGAACCAAAAATCAAATCCTCTCATCTCCAGAACATGCCATTCTCTACCCCAAATAAACTCCATCGCCCTGTGCTGGGTCTCACAGCCTCCG
>JAHDGN010000497.1 GCA_020627645.1 Akkermansiaceae bacterium | reverse complement strand
TTGGTGTTAGCCAAGAGGTTTCGCCAGTTGTCGAGGAGATGAAAGATGCCGAAGTCGAGCGAGTATGGGTTCGTGAGGTGAACGGACAGGAAATGATTGTGGAAAAAACGGCTGATGTGGTCCGCAGGATTGGAAAGCGCAAAGCGAAGAAGAATGCGAAAAGGTCTGTTCGTCAGGCCTCGAATGAGAAGCGAAATGTCTCACTGGTTCTTGAATCGATTGTATTTGAAAATGGAATGAGCCGATTGGCGTGGAGAGTCCCAGGAACGGGAAACAAACCTAAAGTTGTCGGATGGAGCCTATTTTCGTTCAATGAAATGTATGGGTTCCAAACGATGGAGGACTCAGAAAGGAAATTTTCTTATTTGCTTCACTCGAGGCGGGCATCAGAAGCCGAGGAGCAAAGATTTCAACGTGGATTGGATCGATTCGTCGAGAGGATGGAGCAAAACCAGGCTGTGAAGAGAAGGGGATTCGTCATGAATTTTAGTCGTAATATTGGTCCGGAGGATCGGAAAGAAGCTAGAGCATTTATGGCAGCGACTCACCGTTTCATCCGCAACAACCAGAGAAGAATCCGACTCACTAATGAGGCCAGGAAGAAGGAGCGAAAGCGTCTGAGACGACTTGCGATTGAGCAGAAGGGGCAAAAGAAGAAGCCGGTGAAAATTCGTTTCCGACGGGTTTATCCGAAAGGTGAAGTTGGCAAGTAAGTTTTGGACCAGATTTGAAAATAGAGAATTTATTGAGATGAAAGCATTTTGGAAAATTTTGAGTGCGTGGTTCATTGGGATGGCTTGGGCTGGGGGGCAAATTGAAGGTGGATTTTTGAAATCGCCACAACCGCTTCCCGAGGTCGTAGAAGTTAGTGATCAGGGAAGTGTGATCAAGATCATGGGAGTTGCTGGGCGGAGCTACCGCCCAGAAGTGAGCACCTCACTCACTGAATGGAGTCCTCTAGGTTCTGAGGATGAATGGATTGTCGGAGATGGGTCCGAAATGTATTTCGAAGTCTCAGGACAGGATCAGAAAGTTTTTGTGAGGTTTTGCATGCACGATGGAACTTCAGATGATTACGATTCGGATGGACTCAGTAACGATCAAGAAACGTCTCTAGGAACGAATTTATTTCACCCCGATAGCGACGGGGACGGTATGACCGATGGCTGGGAGGTACAATATGGTCTCAATCCCTTGGTCTTCGAAGATTCGAACGCGGACGAGGATGGAGACTCACTTACGAATGTCGAGGAATTTATTTTGGGGACGAATCCCTTGTCTGCGGATACTGATAATGATGGTGAGGGGGACGCTGTTGATGAAACACCTTCCGGGAATGATTATCCCTTAGAATTAACCATTCAGACTACCGGTCGATTGACGCTCACCCAAATGATCGGATATGATGAAGACTACAAAATTATTGAGGGGCAGGAAGATTCAGGCCTACCCGACTGGAAAGATCATGTGAGTGATTTGACGTTGAAGAGGAGATCGGCTCAAATGGCATCAAGTGTCATCGCTTATGTGAAAAAAATAAAGATTGATGATCCAACCATTCAAACCAGTGGAGCGACGTCTCAGAGTGGTGACCAGTCTAGTTCAAACTCGCAAGATGGGTTGAATGAGGAGATTGAAATTTTAGGAGTTTTTCGATTTGAGGGAGACGATTTAGAATCGCAGACGATAGAGGACATTGCCGGGGAAGGAGAGATTCCCCAGACGGATGCCCCAGGCACAATGTTGGAAGTCTATTTGGCACCTGTTGAAATTGTTGTCGACTCCAATCGAAATGGGGTGGTTGAATTCGGGAAAGATAGATCGTCCTCTGATAAGCCATTTAATTTTTGGATTAATTACGATAAAGACACAGGGGATGATTCTAAAGCAGAAGACTTAAATTTTCTAAATGCTCAAATCTCAATCGATGGAGGTGATGATAGAATCCACTGTCTACGTGATCTTGAAGATTTTGCTCAGATGTCTCTGTATCTGGGTTCAACGGCTGATTTAATTAATTAGAATGATATTGAAATAGGTTTTCGTTTTGTGAATAATCAAGGAACCCACATTCCTAGAATTCGTATTTTTCATGCATTTGGTCAGGGGTATGGAGACCCTGTTTTCGATGGGAAATCATACCTTGAAGATGAGGAATTTGCAAAATCTC
>JAHDGN010000050.1 GCA_020627645.1 Akkermansiaceae bacterium | reverse complement strand
TATTGAAAGTGAACGTCGCCGTCTTCACTCCTGGAGTCGTCGGCTCAAAACGAATCACAAAATCCCGGTTATTTCCCCGACCCAAGTTCGATGTCCCCAAACTCCGAATCTCAAAATGACTCGCCCCCGCCCCAGTTAACCTCGGATTGCGAATCCGCAACACATCATCAGCCGAACTCGAATTTCGAACGTAAAATTGATGATCAGCCCTCTCCCCCACCCTCGTCGAGGCAAAGACCGTTCCATTTGAAACAGCCGGAGTCGTATCTCCATCCGAGATAATCCGATCATCACTTGTCCCCGATCTCACCGGGTCGTAATACACCGACGCCTCCCCCAGCCTTCCCTCACCTTCAATCGCAAACTCATACCTCGACTCAGCATCCGGATCATTACTATCAATCCGGATCGTCGCTGTCCTCGAAGTTGTCACCGGACGATATCGAATCAAAAACTCCCGAGATCCCCCCGCCGGAATCGTGAAATCATTGGCCGGAAAATCCGGAAAAGTGAACTGAGACGATGTGCTACTCGGGCTATTGCCATTCACAAAAACTCTCAATGTCTCATTTCCCGTATTGCGAATCCGATACCGCCGATCTTTGGTCTCATTCCCAAAAACTTGGTCAAAATCGGTCACCACCTGATTCGGATTCAAATCATTGTCATTGATATTGGGCCAACCAATCCCATCTGACCCCTCAATCAAAATATTGGGAGCCCCATGAACCGAAAACACCCCACAAAACCACACGAATAATAAGACAAACTTCTTCATACACCCCGGGATAACCACCAAAACACCCCGTCTAACCAAATTTTGAAAAAAAATAAAATGACGCCCCCAATTCGGGCGTAATACCACTCCACCGTTACGCCTAGACAGCAAAAGGCCCAAGACTAACGCCCTGTCATTTTAGAACTGACACCTAAACACAACACCGTCGAAAAGAAACCATGATTACCTTTCCTGCAAAAAGCATCCTCAAAATTACCGCTCTCTTTTCCCTATACCAATCTACTTTCATCAACGCTCAAAGCAACGGAACCAATCTACCCGCCATTGACCAACTCGGCCGAAAGCTACCGACTCATGATCAAGTTGGAGATATTGATCCCAACAAAAAAGTCGCCATATTCTATTGGACCTGGCACGAAGGTCACTTCGCTCGAAATCGAGCTTTTAATATCGGGAAGATGACCAAAGGGCGCCCCGAGATCATCAATAACTATCAACACCCAGACTGGGACCCGCTCGCAATTCCGGGACAATACACCTTCCACTGGGGAGAACCTCTTTTCGGCTTCTACAACGGACTAGCCCCCTGGGTCTTTCGCAAACATCTCGAACTCCTCGGAGCTGCAGGGGTTGACGCTCTCTTTTTTGATGCATCCAATGGGGCGCTTACCTGGAGAAGAGGATATGAAGCCTTGGGCAATGCCATGGCTCAAGCGAAGGCTGATGGTGTCGACATTCCACAATTCGCATTTATCCTCAACTTCAGCGCTCAGGAATCGACCGCCGATGCGCTCATTCAACTCTACAGGAATCTCTATCAGCCCTCCTTATACAAAGACTCCTGGTTCCAATGGAACCATAAGCCTGTCATCATGGCCTACCCCGAATCTCTCCAAAAGATAAAAGGGCGCTCTCCTGATGAAGCTGCACAACGCTTCACCACCAAAGCTCCATTCACGGCAATAGCCCCTTTCACTTCCAGCTTCTCAAACGATTTTGGAAACCTCACCATTAGCCTTTACACCTGGGAAGGTTCACTCGCTGCCTCAAAGTCGAAAGATCCCATCTCTATCAAAACCCACAAAGACTTCCCCAACAACTCAAGACTCGAGCTAACCTTTCCATCTCAACCAGCAGGAGAATATATTTGGATCCTCTCAGACCCACTCGAATCAGTCGGGGTCTTACAATACAATCACAATACAGCAAAAGCTGTGAGTTACCTCAACGGAACTGAGATCTCTGGAGACTACAAAACAGACATCCGACTGGACAATACTGAAACCTTCACTCCTCTAACAACCGGAAGCCAAACTTCATCCAAGAAACTCAACATGGGCCTCTCGCAGTCTTTAGCTAATGAAATCCTCAATTTTTTCACCTTCCGCCCCATGCAACCGTCTTACATCAATGGCCCAACTCGTCCAGACCAATGGGGCTGGTGCCAATTACAACCGAAAGGGCGCGTCTCAACAGGTCCCGGTCAATTCGAAATGACACCCGTCTCTGTTGCACAAAATTGGTCTGAACAGACCAACTCTCTCTCCGCCATGAACGGACCAAAAATCCGGGGACGCAGCTTCACCAACGCGAAGCGATTTTCTTTACTCACCAAACAATCCTACCTTCATGGTCACAACTTCCAGGAACAATGGAACCAAGCTCTCAAAATTGACCCCTCATTGATTTTCATCACTGGCTGGAACGAATGGGTCATGGGAAGAAACACCGAATGGCAAGGTGTGAAAAATGCGTTCCCAGATCAGTTCAACAACGAATACAGCCGAGACATCGAACCCATGAAAGGTGGCTTTGGCGACAACTACTACTATCAGATGATCGCCAACATCAGGCGATTCAAAGGAATGAAAGCATCCCCTAAATCCACTCCTCAAAAAGCCATCAAGATCGATGGAAACTTCGCCGAATGGTTGAATGTTAAACCAGATTATTAATAAGACAGTTAAACAGACTCCATTTGTCAGCTCATTTTCCCCGCCCTTAAAGGGTTTGATCATTGTGGCGTGGTAACTGAATAACTGTCGGATTAATACTTCCCAAGTTTAGGCAATGCACTCAACCGGAATGGCCGTGGTTATCTGAACCCAAAGTCAGGGACCGCTTTTCAATACACCAACCGCTCCATCAACAACGACCTAGTCAGAACCAAAGTCACCTCTGACAAGAAAAGTCTCTATTTTTACCTAAAATCTGCCGCCCCCTTCAAGGAGCTCGAACATTCTCAATCGCTCAAACTCTACCTTAACACCGATAAAAACCATAAGACTGGGTGGCTCGGATACGACTACATGGTTGACCAATTCCAAACCAACGGCCAAGCCAGACTTCTCACTTCAAAAGCACCAAAAGGATGGAAAAAAAGGGGAGCAGTTAACTTCTCAAAAACTGCAAACGAAATCGAAATCAGGGTCCCCAAAAAACTCATAAAAATTTCTCCAAAGAACCGAGTCGAAATTGAATTCAAGTGGCACGATACAACGATCACCGCGAACTTCGCCAATGATTTCTACCTTTACGGAGATGCAGCGCCCATCGGCAGATTTAATTACCCTTACTCCGAAAACCGCATCCTCAAATAAGGCGGATTGGCCTGACTAAAATTTACTTTCCAAGGAGAGTTTACCCTCCGATCTCCCCCCTACTAAAGACAAAAAACAGCCCCCACCGAAGCTCATAATTTTCAGCGAAGCCAAGCTCAACCAACAAGATGAGGATTTCAAAAAAGGCACTCCTCTAGCTATGAATTGCTTCGGAGAATAAAGTTGAGATCGCTCTTCCGGAAAAACCAAAAAACCGAACCGGTAACTGATTCTTCCATGCAAAATATTGGATAATTTAAAATTTCACCTCAGGGAATTATTTTATATTAGGTTTGCACTCAAATAATATCAATATACAATAAATACTTATTGTAAAATTTTCATTTTTCAAATTCTCCGTCTCGGTCAATTGACCAATAAAAATGAAAAGCACAAACAAACCCATCGTAAGCATTCTCTCCGGATGCACAATCATCCTGACTTCTGTTGGTTCGGCAGCGATCACCGCAGGCATCGACTTCGACGTAACAGGAAACGGCCAGACAAACACTGAACCGGATTTCCTCGGCGTTCCTGCGACAGCAGCAAAGACATACAATGTGAGCCACAATGGAATCACCTTCAACCTTGCCAGCACCAATAACAATCTTGCAAACGCAAACCGTCGCCGAGGCCAGACAGGTCTGACCTCACTGACCCGGGATTTTTTACAATTTTACGGCAATACCACCAGCCCCGTCGAAGGAACATTAACTCTCAGCGGCTTGGCCCCGAACACTGACTACGAAGTCAGTTTCTTCACCTACAACGCTGGAGCTGGACAAACGACTCACAGCTTTTACGAAGGATCATCCGTGGCAACTGGCACCCTTCTCTCGACGTTCACCACATCGGGAAGCTGGCTCGATCCAGCCAATTGGACTCCCAATGTTGACTACACCCTACAATCCGATGCTAGTGGTGAAATCGTTGTCACCATTGAAGCCCCCATCCAAAGTAACGGAAGCTCTCGCCTCACCTTGGATGGAGTCAGCGTGACCATCATTCCGGAACCCTCATCAATATCCCTCCTGGTTCTCAGCGGATTTGCCCTAACCCGCCGTCTTCGCAGATAAATAGTCCGGCAATCATCATAGACCATCGTAAAAGCTGTTTTCTAACAGCTTCATGATTCTAACAGTCATGAAGCGGTGGATATCTCATACTGAAATCACTTGATACCATTTGAAAAAATGAAATCTAACTTATCCTTCTTGAAGATCTCCTTCCCAGTAGCGGTGTGTATTTTTCCTCTTCTTGGCCAATCCCAAATCACTGCCGGAATCGACTTTGATGTTTCGGGAAATGGTGAAACCAATACCGAACCAAACTTTCTCGCAGTCCCTGCAACAGCGGCAAAGGAATACAACGTCACCCACAACGGCATCACTTTCGATATCACCACCACCAATAACAACAGAGGAAATCAAAATCGACGGCGTGGACAAACCGATCTCACCGCTCTCATTCGCGATTTTGTGCAGTTTTATGGTGATACAGGCACCCCAGTAGAAGCCACGATCACTCTATCCGGACTTGTCCCTAATGCCGACTATGAGCTTAGCTTTTTCACCTATAACGCTGGTGCAGGACAAACCACTCACAACATTTATGACGGAAGTTCCGCCTCGACAGGAACTCTCCTTGCCAACTTTACAACCTCGGGGACCTGGCTAACCCCCGAAACATGGATCCCAAACTTTGTCCATACCCTCAACTCAGGGCCCTCTGGCCAAATCATCGCCACCATAGAAGCCCCTCTAAAAACCAATGGAGAATCCAGACTCACTCTTGATGGCATGAGCGTCACTCAAGTCGGCGAACCTACTCCATTGGACGAGCCCCTAGAAATCACCTCAATCCTGACCGACCCGGAAACTCAAGAAACGACTCTCACCTTCACTGGCAATCCGAACACATCCTACAACTGCTTTAGCTCGATTGACCTGATTGAATTCTCAACCACCGAGACTCCAATCAACGGCACAAGTCTAACAACCGATGCCAATGGAAACGGAACCGTGACTCTCTCTGCAACGAACGAGAAAAGGTTTTTCCGCATCGAACCAATCCCCACGACGTAAAAAAAATCCCCACGACGTTTCACAAAAAACCGCTCTCTTTCGAGACCGGTTTTTTTGATTTTAATGCGGGATGATTCGGAATTCGAAACAAATAAAAAAGCCCTCCAGAAGAACCAGAGGGCTAATGGTAAAGATTGAAGAACAAACAAACTCGATTCACTCAGACGAAACTGAGCGTTCAACAGGCTGTTCAGGCAAAGATTTCACGGATCCTGTCGATTTTTCCGAGGGGGCGGGCTGAGCGGGCTTTGCAGGTTGATTACCATCATCACCCTGCTCCTTCTGCACCGGATCCTTCTTCTCGACACCTCCACTTTTTTCAGGGTTGGTGGCATTAGGCTTAGGTCTTGGATTAATCTGAATTGGAGGCGTAACCGCTTCAATCCGCTTCCTCTGCGGCTTTGGACTGATGATTTTCACCAACTCGATATCAAACACCAACATTCCATAAGGAGCACCTGGACGTGATGGTTGATCTCCATAAGCCATCTCGGCAGGAATCCAAAAACGCGTTTTCTCCCCCTCTACCATCACCTTCAAACCTTCCAACCATCCCTTAATCACTCCCCCAGACATATTCACAGTGAAGAGCTTCTCGCGAGGAATCGAGCTATCAAACATCGTTCCATCTGTCATCCAGCCAGTATAGTGAACCTCGACTCGATCCTTAGGACCAGGCTTCTTTGTCCCAGCACCCTTTTTAACAACCTTGTATGCTAAACCAGAATCTAACTTAATAGCATCTGCCGGAGGAGCCGCCACATCAGCGGGAGCTTCAGGTGGCTTTGGACGTTCACGAAAATCGACCAATTCTAAATCACAGATGATATCTCCCTCCGGAAATCCCCTCGGTGGCTTGTCACCAAACGTCAACTCTTTCGGAATCCAAAAACGACGCACTTCCCCCTTCTTCATCAATTGCAAACCCTCTTTCCATCCCTTCACAATCACCCTGTCCAAGGCCAACTTAGGCAATGGACGATTTCCCTCTTTTGACGTCTGCCAAAACTCCCCATCAGCTTTCCAGCCCGTGAAATGAAATGAAACTTCCGAAAACTTCGATGGAGAAGCATCCCCCTCTCCCTTCTTAAGCACCACACTCTTGAGTCCTGACTCCGTCGACTCAGCCTCCTGAGGTGCCGTCAAATTTTTTGGAGTCGCCGGAGGTTTATTAATCTCGAGTAACTCGACATCAATGGTCAAATCACCCGCAAGATTTCCTTTGTCACCAAATGCTAAATCCGCAGGAATCCACATCCGGCGCTTTTCCCCGATCACCATCAACTGCAACCCCTCAGTCAAGCCCTTGAAGACTTTTTTCAAAACAAAATCAGCCGGCCGATTGTACTTAAGCGAACTATCAAACATCGTCCCGTCCGCCGCCTTCCAGCCAGTAAAGTGAACCTTCACTGAATCCTTCTCTGTCGGCTTCTCCTTCCCTGAGCCTTTCTTTAAAACCAAAGTCTGCAAGCCAGATTCAGTCTTCACCGCATTGTCTGGAGCTTTAGCAACATTGTCTGGAGCTTTAAACCTTTCATCAGCTGGCTTCTTTGGCTGAACCGGAGGTTTAACCTGCTTCACAGGAGGTACCACCTTCTGATCACCACTCGTAGTGCCCGTCCCATTCTTCACAGGTGGCTTTGGCACCTGCCCCGAACCAGCCTTCTTCAGTTCAGCATCCAAGGCAGCCTGAGCCTGGGCCAAATTCTTTTCCGCTGCCTCAACAGCAGCCAAAGCGTTCTCGAGCTTCCCTTTCTGATCCGTCACCTTTGGCTCTTCACCAAAGGAAGACAAAATGAGACTGCTCCCAACGAATCCAGACAAAATCCGGCACTTACTCTTCTTCATATCACGAGAACGCTCACCGACTACCGCCCGCCTGTCAACGCCACATCTCACAAGAATGCGCCGCAAACCCAGCCCCAAAGCTCGTCAACCAATATCGACCGTCATTTTTGCAATTTTTCAATCTCTCTTCTACCGCAAACAAAACACATGGGCTCGAACAATTACCATATTCCTCCAAAACCTTGCTGGTCTCAGCCAACTCCCACCCCAAACGAGTCTCCAAAGCATCCACAACATCTCTTCCACCAGTATGAGCCAAAACCTGATCAACCTCTCCCCTCCGCCGCTCCCACAAATGCTCAACAGCTTTAGCCGCCAAATCAGGCACACTTCGATGCAACTTATTTTCTAGCTTCCCCTCCGCATTCACAAAACGAATCTTCTCCCGCTCCTCTGGCACATGAACCGTGTCGAACCCACCAACTTGCCACTTTCCCTCCTCAGCCACATCGCTCCACAACGCCGCCGCAGCTCCATCCCCAAAAAGACACAGACTAATCAATACTCCAGGATTTTCGCTCACATAGAGAGCTGCGGAGCACACCTCCACCGCAACCGTCGCTACTTTTTTCCCCGGGTTCGCCGCCAAAAAACCCTCAGCTGCCCGCATCATTGGAATCGCCGCTCCACAACCCAACCCCACCAAATCCTGCAGATAAACATCATCTCTCAACCCCATTCTCTCAGCCACATGGCTCGTGACTCCCGGACACAAATAACCCGTACAAGTACAAATCAACAAAGCATCTATCTCCTCAGCCACCACTCCAATTTTTCTCAGAGCCGTCTCCGCTAATTTCGGAGCCTCACGCTCAAAATATTCGTTCAGATCTTGAGCCCCCGCCTCAAACATCGCCGCCGGATTGTCTGTGCAAAAATGACGTTTCCCGATCCCCGAATCACCCAACAAAACCCTCTCCAAAATCATCTTCCCCCTCCCACTTAACCCAGCAAAGACCTCAGACTCCTTTGTCAGCTCAAAACACTCTTTTTGGCTGTAGCTCCATTCTGGAAACGCGCTCGCTAAACCTTCTAAATACATCATTCGTCAACTCTTCTTGCTTTCTTAGCTCCCCAAACTCCCTGATCTAAAGAATCCAAAAGCCACTTAACGTCCGCTAACATCACATAAACAACAGGAACCAAAATCAATGTAATGGCCGTGGCAAAGAGAATCCCAAAGCCTAAGGAGACAGCCATCGGAATCAAAAATTTTGCCTGCATGTCAGTCTCAAACAACATCGGCATCAAACCCACAAAAGTCGTTAACGACGTCAACAAAATCGGCCGAAATCTCCTCATCCCTGCTCGCTTCGCCGACTCCATCACCGACAAGCCCTTCCTCCGACTCCGATTCACATAGTCAACCAAGACCAAACTATCGTTTACGACCACCCCAGCCAACGCCACCACCCCACACATCGACATAATACTGAGATTAAAGCCCATCACCAAATGCCCCACCACCGCACCAACCATTCCAAACGGAATCACACTCATCACGATCAACGGCTGCACATAGCTCTTCAAGGGAATCGCCATCAGCACATACATCAACAACAGCGCCCCCAAAAAGCCCACACTCATTTCCCGAATACTGTCCCGCTGATCAGCCTGCTCCCCTTCAAAAATATGCCTCACTCCCGGGAACTTCTCAGGAATCTCTGCCAGAACCTCCTTCGTGTAAGTCCCAACGATCTTATTCGCATTATACCCTCCCGCACGATCAACATCACCTTGAATCTTAATGGTTCGAAAACCATCCAACCTCGTCACCGTGGCCAAACCTCGCCCCCTGGACGGCTCAACAACTTCCATCAACGGAACCTCCTCACCCGCAGGAGATCTCAATTTCATTCTCTCCAACGTCGCCAGTGAACGCCGTTCCTCTTCCGGATAACGAACCATCACTTTCACTTCATCCCGCCCCCGCTGAAGCCGCTGAACCTCATTTCCATACAAGGCATCCCGAACCTGACTCATCACAGACGCCAGAGTAAAGCCCATCGATTTCCCTCGCTCAGTCAGCTCATCAAAAATCAACTCCTCTCTCCCCTTCTTATCCGAATTCGAAACATCCACGACCCCCTTATAATCACTTCTCAATCGCTCTGTGGCCCACTCAGCTGCCTCCAACAACCGCCCCTCATCTAACCCCGTAAGACTAATATCAATCGCATTCCCACCCGCAGCGGCCTCAGTTCGAAAAACCAATGTCATATTGCCCGGAATCTCCCCGACTAATTCCTGCCACTTCTTCTTCAACGCATCACTCGAAATCGAACGATCTTTCGCCGCTACCAATTCCAAAGTGACTTCGCCAAAGTGAGTTCCAGTTGGCGTCACCGGCGCAAATCCCCCCTGAAACGGCTGCATTCCAGTCGTAGCCAGTTGATTCACCACAACTGGATTACCAAAATCATCTTTGACTCTCACCCCAAGCTCCAAAGCCGCTTTCTCCAACCTTTTGACGACCTTCTGTGTCTCCTCGAACGGAACCCCTAATGGCATCTCCAATTTCGCCGAAAGAATCTCACCCTCCACTTTCGGAAAAAACTCAAACGGCAAGCGGTTCGTCTTCACCAACATCATCGAAATCACCACCAAAGCTAAAAAGAAGACCCAAACCAGATAACGGAATCTCAAGCACACCCGAAGCACCGGCTGGTAAACCTTCTCCACAAACACTTCCAAGCCATCCGCAATCTTCCCCTGTAACCAAAAAATCGGATTTCGGCTCGGCTGATCTGATTTCGGCTTCAATAACGCCAAATGAGCCGGCAAGACCAACTTCGACTGAACCAACGAAAACAACAACACCGGGATCACCACCAAAGGAATATTTGGCCAAATTTTTCCGCTGACCCCACTCAACCCCAACATCGGAGTAAAGGCCATGACCGTCGTCAATATTCCAAAAATCACCACCACCCCTACCTCATGAGTCCCCTTCCAACTCGCCTCCCTCGGATGTTCCCCCCTCTGAATCCTCGTGTAAACATTCTCTCCAACAACGATCGCGTCATCGACCACAATCCCGAGAACTAAAATGAAAGCAAACGCCGAAATCATGTTCATCGAAATCCCCAAATCTGGCATCAACCACAAACCTCCCGCAAACGATACCGGAATCCCCAAAGCCACCAAAAAAGCCAAACTCGGACGCAAAAACAACGCCAACACCAACAACACTAAAGCTAAGCCCGTTCCAATACTCCGCTTCAACAAATCCAATCGTTGTTCAAGAATCACACTCTGATCATTCCAAACCGTCACCTCCATCCCCTCAGGCAATTCCAAGCCATCAACATATTCCTTCGCCAACTTGGCCACCCTCAAAGTGTCCTGCTCCCCCACTCGAAACACATGCAAAACAGCCGAAGGCTTCCCATTAAATTTTGACTCCAACTCACTATCCTCAAATCCATCCACCACCTCAGCCACCTGATCCACGGTAAGATCCGCTCCTCCAGGCAATTTCCTCAACACAATATCTCGAAACTCTTCTCCCCGATACTTGCGACCCACAGCCCTAACCACCACTTCTCCTGATCCCGTTTTCACCGACCCGCTTGGTAAATCAACCGAAGCACCCCTCACAGCTGCTGCCACTTGAGCCAAGGTCAAGTCATACTTCCTAAGCGCCTCCTCAGAAACTTCGATCGATATCTCATACGGTCGTATCGAGGCCAATTCAGCTTTCTTGATCTGAGCAGGCCCTCTCAAAAAGCCCCGAATTTCTGGGCCAGGCGCAGACAAAAACCGACCCAACTTTCGCCTAAGCTTCACCAGTCCCTTGCCTTCAACTTCCTTCTTTTTCGGAGATTCATAGCTCAACAAACCATCCCTCAGTTTTTCCCCATATTCCTTCAGATTTTTTTCATCAGTGTCCGATGTAATTGCCAAACTCAAAATCTGACGATTCATCACCAACTCTTCGTAGACTGGGTCCTCCACACTCTCCGCAAAATTATCGATCGCATCCACCCTAGACTTCACGTCATCCATGACCTCACGCACATCGTACCCCGTCTCCACCTCAACCGTGAGAGAGCCCATGTTGCGGCTCGCTGTCGAATTCACTTTCTTGATCCCTTCGACATCTTCAATCGCGTCTTCTATCGGTAGGATGACGCCATTAACCACTTCTTCCGGCGTCGCATTCGGATAAGGCACCGAAATCACAACCGCATCAAACGACGTCTCCGGAAAAACCTCTTTTCTCAACTGAAACCAAGCAACGAAACCAGCCAATAAAACAGCCAGCATCAAAAAATTGGCCGCCACATGATTCCCACTAAACCATTTGATTAACTTCTCCATCGTTCACTCACCTTTCGATTCATCTCCTCCCTGCTCCTCTCCGACTTCCTCCAACTTCATTCCCGCAACAGGAACGTCTAATCGAGTCAAAATCAACTTCTCTCCCTCCGAAACCCCCTCACCCACGTAAATCCGGTCCTTTGTTTTTTCAATCACCCGGACCTTCCTCATTTCCAATTCTCCCTCTCCATTCAAAACCATCACTTGATTTTGCCCTCGAATCGCATTTCTGGGCACCCCAATCACCCCCTCAACTTTTGCACCTCTCACCTGCGCATTCAAAAACTGCCCAGGAAAAGGCAACCGGAATCGCCCCTCGTCATGATTTGGGACAATTTTCACCAGTAAAGAAGAAGCTAAAGTCTGAGGGTCCACTTCTCCTAATTCCCATAAGACTTCGCCCTTCCATTTCAATTGCCTCCCTCTGAGACCGGCTGACAATTCGACTTCCGAATCCTTCGAAACCTGAGCAAAATCATCCAAAGGAAAGGGCAACTTGATGACCAAACTCTCCGCATCATAAATCACCCCCAATCTTGTCCCAGCTCCTACCATCGCTCCCAAGTTAAGGGTCGCCTCCCTCACTCGACAATCAAAGGGGGCCCGAATGACCGTTCGATTCAAATCCTCCATCGCTCGCTCCAACCCCGCCCGTGCCGAATCAATCCTCGCCCGCGCACTCTCCAAAAAAGGCTTTCGCAACACCAGATCGCTTGGCTCCTTCCCTCCTCCGATTTTCTTCCAATCTCTGGCCGCCTGCTTCGCCCTTGCTTCTTCCTGGACCAAAAGAACCTTAGCATCAGCGAGGGTAGCTCTCGCCTGCACAACCGCTGCCTCATAATTGAGGGCATCAATCTTGGCGACCACCTGCCCCTCCTTGAATTGTGCTCCTTCCTCAAAATCCGGATGAATCTCAACAACCCGACCACCCACCTCAGCAGACAAAATTGAATCCCTCTGAGTCTCTACCACCCCTTCACTCTCTATCACCAAATTGACATCTCCCCGCTTCAACACCTCGACCTCAACCAACACCGGCTTCCTCGGAGTATCCCGCTTCTCAGCCTCCGTCTTGGTCGCAAATAACCATTTCGTCGTAACCTGAACGACCCCAGCAGTCAGAAGGATCCCTAACACTGTTATCAACAACGTCTTCATTTTTCTAAATTATTTCGTACTTGGTTTGTAATCCCCACCCAACGCCAGGTGTAACGTGACCCGATTGTCTAATCTCAACCTTCGCAACAACAACTGCTGAGATTCTAATCCAATCTGATTTGACTGAGCGGTAATTAGGGTCAAAGCATCTCCTGTACCCACCTCATATTCCGACTGCGCTGCCTCTGAAGCCTCACGAGCCGTCCGAACCGCCTTTCCCAAAGCCTCTTCTCTTGCCACAAAAAAACGCTCTGCAACCAAAGCTTGTTCCACCTCTCCAAATGCTCTCAAAATTTTATTCTGCAAAGTTGCCAAGCTCGCTCGCTCATCTGCCTCCACCCTCGCCTTCTCACTCCGCAATCTCCCACCCGCCCATATTGGCTGTGTCACCGCTCCCGCGAGCGACCACACCCCAAAATCAGAATTCAAAATCTTCTCCAGCGAATCTGTCGTCGTCCCCACCCGACCAGTCAGACGAAAACTCGGATAAAAGGCCAACCTCGCTTGTCTCACACGACTCCCCGAAGACGCAAATCTCCGCTCGGCCTCCAACACATCTGGACGCCTCAGTAATAGCTCAGACGGCAACCCCGCAGGCGGCATCGGCGGCACTTTTGGTAACCGAACATTCCCATCCAACTTCCCAGCAGGATATCTCCCCATCAATAACTCCAACTGTCGAATCGCCTGCTCACGCTCCCCCTTGCGCTGAGCTAATAACGCCTGATTATTCGCGATCTCACTCTCTGCCAACCTCACCTGCGACGCCGAACCGCCCGATTCAACTAAGGCGTTTGTATACCGATCTTTAACAATTTCATAGGTCGACTCCAATAACACCTCGGTCTTCATCGCCAGTTCAATCTGCTCATTCGCTTCTCCCAAAGCCAACCACGCTCGTAACACCTGCGCCGCCAATGACGCCCGAGCCGCTCGATAGACCTGCTCTTGGGCCTGTGCATCAGCAATCAAAGCCGCCTGTCCCGCTCGATCAAACCCCCACACATCAGGCTCCCAAGTCACACTCAAATTCGCTCCAAAATTATTGGAAGTCGACGATGGAATCCCTCCACCACCAAACGGAAACCCTACAAACTTTT
>JAHDGN010000496.1 GCA_020627645.1 Akkermansiaceae bacterium | reverse complement strand
AAAATCAACGATCTCACCTCCAAATCGCCGCGAATAGCGAAAGTCGGGTTAAAATTGGCTTTCTGTTGATTGGAGCCCTTGTTTGTTTGGGAACTTTAATTTGGATGGGTAGAAAAGTTGGTCGATGTCCTCACTGTGGGCTCCAAACCTATGTCCCTCCGAGGAGTATCGGATCTTCCAGGAAGTTGCCTAAATTTTGTTCCAGTTGCGGTAGGGAATATGAAGTTTAGGAGTGCAGTTCACTAAACTTGAAATCCACGGACTTTTCCGGATTCGACTGATCCACCGAGCCAGGCGAGGAGTTGATTCATCTCGGGATGGTCGTTGCGGAGGGCTTGAAGTGAGTCCCAATTGAGATGGGTTTTGGCTTGGTGGGAGGAAATTTTTTCGATTCTGAGCCTGCTCATTAGGGCTTCGGTTTCGCGGTCGATCGCGTTTTCGATTTGAGCTGGATGGGGGAGATCGTCGAGGTCTTGTGGTGAGAGGCCAAAGGTGGTGACGCCTATTCCAAATTGGGTGGCGAGGGAACGGACTTGATCACCGAGTGATTCATCGGTGATGGCGCCGGCGAGGTAGAGTTCTCCGGAATTGGTCCAGAGGGAGGCGCTCATGGTTTGGAAGAGGTCTTCGCGAAAACTGTCGTGGGTGGTTTCGACTCGCATCCGAATCGAGGAAAGGCGATAGGGGGGAAGTCCGAGGGTTTTCTTGAGGGCGAGCTGTGCCGGATCGAGAGTGAGGCCGTCTTCGGAGAAGTCGCCTTGTTCCCAATCGACGAGAATCATTTCGGGAAATTTCCAGAGGTTTCCAAGAGGGGCACCTGCGGAGAGGGATTCACGGAATTCGAAGGTGAAGAGGTTGGAAGTTTCGGCGTATTTCCGGATGATGGCGCGGAATTTACCGAGCCGAAGCATAGCTTGATCGATGGCGTTATTGTCGCCGAGTTCTTCGAGTCGGCCTTGTTGCATTGCAACAAGCTCTTGAGCTCCAGAAAGTGCTGGCATGGCGACGCCGCGTTTGTAGTAGCCCTGTCCTTTTTCGACTTTGGCGATGGGGGAGGAAGGGTCGCAGGACATCACGGAGAAGTGATATCGGAGTGAGGCATCGGAGTATTCACCGTTCATGCGCATCCGGAGGAGGCGGATGAGTTCGGTGCCTTTGATGGCCTCATTGGGATTGGTTGGAAGGATCTCGGCAAGGAGGTCTGAGAGTTGAGAGCGAAGACTCATAGATTTTTTAAAAATTTTGGGGGTCTACCGGGGGAATGAGACTTGATGGGAGGGATGTTGGGCAAGCTTCAATTGAGAAAGAAGAGAAATTTATTTTTGTTGAATGAAGGGAAAGGCCTTGTCGTCTCATTTATTGAATTGTTAAAAAAACAGCATGAAAGCGATAGCGACAAACTTTTTGGTGATGGGGTTGATGGTTGTGGGAGTGAAGGGGCAGGCTGTGAAGGCTCAGATTACTGCGAATGAGATCATGAGGTCGGTGAGGCAGGTGGCGGTGTTACAGGGTGATCAGAATTTGAACGGGGTGATTCGGAAGAAGTCGAAGAAGACTCCGTTGACGATGTTTTTGAGGGGGCAGGATATTCAGTTTGCTTTGAATGGGGGGAAGGAGAGGTTTCATTTGAGGTTGGGGGAGAAGACGCAGCAGTTGATGGAGATTGTGAATGGGAAGACGAGGAATTTTCCGGCTAAGAAAATCGTGGCTCCGATTGCGGGAACGGATGTGAGTTATGAGGATTTGGCGCTGAAGTTTTTGTATTGGCCGAATCCGAGAATTGTGGGGGAAGAGAAGATTGGGCGGCAGGATTGCTGGCGGCTGCATGTGAAGAATCCTGAGAAGAATGGGAGATTTCGGGAAATTAGTGTGTGGGTGACAAAGAAGCAGCGTGGTTTGATGCGGGTGATTGGGTATGGACCGAAGCCTGCGAGGCGGGCGTTGAAGCAGTTTGAGATTACTAAGCTGATGAAGGTGGGGAAAGTTTGGACGGTGAAGACGATGAAGGTGACGGCATTTGATCAAAATCAGCGGGTGAGTGGGATCACCTATCTGGAATTTCAGAAGCCTAAGAAGGTGTTGAAGAGGAGGTAGAGTTTTTTAACGTCATTTTTCAAAAATAAGAGAACCCGCCTTGATGAGTGCATGGGTGTCCAAAAGTTAAGGTGATGGACAGCCCCAAGCATCGGCTAGGTCA
>JAHDGN010000495.1 GCA_020627645.1 Akkermansiaceae bacterium | reverse complement strand
TGTTCAAAATAGTACAAGTCTAAAATTCAAAAAACTTCATTTAAAATCACACCCCTTTAAAGTGCTATTACAGTGGCTTTGTCGCCTGTCTGGAATACTCCTGCGCGAAGTGCGCGAGACCACCTAGGCGTTAGTAAGGGGGGATGGAAGTTTTCCGCCTTCTTCAAGGGCGAATTTGCCAAACTTCACAGACCTGGTTTGGGGCTGCTGAAGGTCCAAATCTTTTTCCTTCGCCAAGATAGACGGCTTGGATCTCTTGCCCTTGCTTTTTGGCGCTGTTGATGATGCTGGCCACCCTGGTGGCCCGCTTTGAAGATAGAGTTTCATTTGTCGCAGAATCCCCGGAAGGTGAGGCATATCCGACTACTAGAAAGAAAGTTCGATCGAGCGAGTTGGCAGCCAGGTTTCGAAGAGTTGCTTCATCTTCTGCGGTGAGGTTGGCAGATCCGGTTGAGAAGGCCACGGTTTTTCCAACGGATGCCTTGAGAGTTGTATTGAAATTTAGGTATGAATTTTTGCGTGAGCGGTGGTCGTCTTCTTCGATTCGTTCAAGGGCGCTATACAGTGCCGTTGCGCGAGGTGAGAGGCGGTCCCGTGAAACAAAGAGGGTGGCACCGTTCAGTTTGTCGAGGAGTTGCTGATTGCGGAGGCGGAGTTCGTTTAGTTGGTTTCGAAGATCGCTATTTTCGGCCTTGATGATGGCGAATTGGTTTTGGTCGACCATTGAGTCTTGCTGAGAGCGGAGTCGATTGAGTTCGATCTGAAGTTTGTCACGTTCGCTGACGGCGCGGGCAAGTTGATTGCGGAGGTTATCGTGAGTGAATTTGTCGACTTTACCTGCAGCTGACTGCTCCAGGGCCTGCAGCTGGGAGCGAAGTCGCTGTGCTTCGGACGCTGCGGCTTGATATTGCAGGAGTTGTTGTTTGAGGCGATTGACTTCGTTTCCGAGGACTGCGGCGGAGTCTTGTGCTGAGCGAAGCATGGCGGCATCGCTGGCAGTGGCGCGGACGAGTCCGGCGAGGGTTTCGGCATTTGTGTTAATTTGGTTCACCAGCGCTTCGGGAGTCTGGCCTGTTGAAGTGGAGAGATTGTTGAGTAGGAGGTTCTTTTGCCGTTCTTTTTCCTCCTTCAGAGCTTTCTGAGCCTCTGTGATATCGGAGTCTTCGCTCGGCTGATTGAAATGTTGGTTCAGAATGAACAGAAGGAGGACGAGGATGATGGCCCCGAGAATAACGCTGGCAATTAACCCTGAGTTTGAGTTCGACTGCTGATTTGAATTGGCCTGAGTTTGAGGCGCCGGAGGGAGTGGGATGTTGTCTTGAGCCATGTCTCTTGGGTTGTTCAGGACGGGAGTTTGGTGGACTGGATGAAAATTAAAATTCAAAAGTGAGGTATTTGTTCTTACCTCTTGTGGGTCTAATGATTGGCAAATTCTTGATTTTGGTTGGTTTGATTCCCTTTTTGGGGTCCTTGGTCGTGAGAAAGTTGGGAGGTGGATTCTATTTGAAACAAAGTGAGAACGGCGAGAAGTTTGGGATTTCGGGCGAGGAGTTAGCCTCTCAGCTACTGCAGAAAGGGGGGGGCGGAGATGTTGAGGTCGTAGTGCGGGATCGGGTTTTCGAGAAAGCCGATATTGATCGTCTTGTTTTATCGGGGCGGCAGGCCAAGGGAGAGGATGGAAGAAGTTTGGCTGAAGTGTGTTTGAGGGTTGGGATGGTGTTGATGGCTCGGAGGGAGCAAAAGGTGATGGCGTGGAGGGCTTGGGCGTTGAAATTTAGCTGGGCGTTTCCGGTTTTCGCTCTGGTCGCGGCTATTTTTGCTCTGTTGGTCGGTAAAGGGACTCTTGGAGTGGGGCTGGCGGTGGCTTCTTTGGGGGTGTCATCGATTTTACTATGGCTGACCTTGGGGCCTGAGCGAGCTGGAGCGAGAATCGTGGCCGAGTGGGTGGAGGAGTCCGCCGTTATGCGGAGGCGGGATGATGGGGAGCGGCTCGGGAAGATGGTGAGGAGTTTGGTCTGGACCAGGGTTGTTCCTCGTGCTTTGTGGTTTTTGTAGTTGAGGCGGAAGGTTCCTCGAGGGGGAGTATTAGATCGAAACTCTATGGATTTGTGTTGGGGATGATTTGCGGTTTTTACGATCCTTCACACAGCCATCCCATAGGATGAGCTAAAAAAGAGGTGGCTGGCGGCCGATCCCAT
>JAHDGN010000494.1:624-2201 GCA_020627645.1 Akkermansiaceae bacterium | reverse complement strand
CCCACCCGAAACCATTTAAAACCCTCAACCTGCTTCTCCAACCCCAACTCTGTCTCGCCCTTAAATGCCGCAACTACTAATCGACATCCACGCTTCTTCGCCTCACGAACAAACGTTTCTGGGTAAATTCCATTCCCCGCAATAATTCCAATCGTCCTCACACCCCCAAACTCCAAATTCCCTGACGAAAATTCAAACTTCAAATTGCAACCTTGGCATCCTCCCCTAGACTCCGACCATGATCCTAGCTAGCCAGCTTTCCACACTCTCAATTGTTCTCATGGTCGTGGCCGTTCTGATCGCCCTGATCGTCATCATTGTTTTGATCAACTTTCTCGGCCTTTGGATTCAAGCACGGGCCGCAGGTGCTCCAGTCGGGCTCACCAACCTGGTCCTTATGCGCTTCCGAAAAGTCCACCCCGCAACCATCGTGAACAGCCGAATCACGGCAGTCAAAGCAGGTCTCAATTACTCAACCGACCAACTCGAAGCACACTATCTTGCCGGAGGTGACGTCAATAACGTCGTCTTGGCCCTTGTTGCTGCTGAAAAGGCTGGTATCGCTCTCTCATTTGACCGCGCTTGCGCGATCGACCTCGCAACCAAAGATACCGGAAAGACTGTTCTCGAGGCCGTTCGCACATCGATCAACCCAAAGGTGATTGACTGCCCCAACCCTTCCGCTGGCATCTCAAAAATTACTGCCGTCGCCAAAGACGGAATTGCCGTCAACGTTCGTGCACGCGTGACCGTCCGAACAAACCTCGACCGTTTTGTCGGTGGTGCGACCGAAGAAACGATCATCGCTCGAGTTGGCGAAGGAATCGTGACCTCGGTAGGTTCCGCTGCCTCCTATAAAACGGTCCTCGAAAACCCCGATGCGATTTCTCGCCTCGTTCTCGAAAAGGGTGTCGACGCCGCCACGGCCTTCTCCATTCTCTCCATCGATATCGCTGATGTCGATGTCGCCGACAACGTCGGTGCCCGCCTCCAAGCGGAACAGGCCGAGGCCGACAAACAAGTCGCACAAGCGAAAGCGGAAATGCGCCGCGCCGCTGCTGTCGCTTCCGAACAAGAAATGGCCGCTAAAACTCAAGAAATGCGTGCGAAAGTGGTCGAAGCAGAAGCCACCGTTCCACTCGCCATCGCCGAAGCCTTCCGCGGAGGCAACCTTGGCGTCATGGACTACGCCAAATACGAAAACGTCATCGCCGATACCAAAATGCGTGACTCCATCGGCGAAGAACCCCTCGACCCAAATACTCAACAATAGTGATCCTCGCAGCGTCAGACTTTGATCTCAACTCGATCATCACCGTCCTGGTCTTCGTGATCATCGCGGCTGTTCGCGCCTTCTCTGAATTCAAATCTAAGAAGAACGAACCACCAACAACCGAGCACGAGGGCTACGACGATGTCGACGAATTTGACTTCGAAGAATACGAAGCAGAACTCCAACGCCAGCGGGAAGCCGCTGGCCTCCCTCCCCAACAACCCGCCACCCCCCCCCCCATTGGTTAAAAAACCACCTCCCATTAACACAACCCGAACCAAATTTCAATCCAGTTTCGCTTACA
>JAHDGN010000494.1:0-614 GCA_020627645.1 Akkermansiaceae bacterium | reverse complement strand
CCACCCCATCTCCCCCCCCATTTGTTCAAAAACCACCTCCCATTACCATCAAGCAACCCGAACCTAAGTTCAATCCAGTTTCGCTTCCCACCTCACCAGTCAAACCCAAATTAACCGCGGCTGAGAAGGCGGCCCTCGAAAATCTAAATCTTCGGACTCGCCGGAAGAAATCACAATCTTCACCAACCCGCTCCAGGATTCGAAAACACCTCGCTAGCCCCACAGCTGCACGCGAAGCCCTCCTTTTATCCGAAATCCTCGGCCCACCGAAAGCGAATCGAAGTAACTACTGACTAAGTTCCCGATAAGCTCTCACGATCCTCTTCATTTCATCATCTCCTCCCTTCTCAAGTTCCAAAAGGAATCTCGGCAACTCCAATTCACCATTTCGATTGACCTTCCTCCAATCCCAAATCCCCTCTTGACGCACCTGTGGCCGTCTCATCAGCTCAATCACTCTTCTGGACTGGTTTTGATCGATCCCATCAGGAACCCCTGCTGACAGGTAAATCAACACCTCTCGCAAACCGCCCTCTTTACCCTCCAACCACTGGAGGCTTCCATCAAAATCAAATTTCGCAAAATTTTCTATTGAATCATAAAATGCCTCTCTC
>JAHDGN010000049.1:9165-13981 GCA_020627645.1 Akkermansiaceae bacterium | reverse complement strand
GGTCGTTTTGTGATTCAGAAGACGGATAAAGTTGGTCGTGATTTGAGAGGAAAGGGAAGATTAAGGTATGTGGGGGAACATTTTCTGAGATTTGCGGAGACGGGGGAGTATTTTTTGAAGGTGGGAACGGATTCTCCCGAAACTTTATTACAGTACGATGATTTTGATGGAACGCCGGATGTTGTGATTCGAGGGAAGTCGGCATTGAAGTCCTGGGCTCCACATCGAGGTGATTTTGATTCGGGAATGTCGGAGGTTGGCCGGTATCTGTGGGGAGGAGGTCGGAAGGGGGCTGAGATGCTAGGAGTGATCAATTATCTAGCGGAAAAGGGGTTGAATAGTTTTTCCTTTCTCACATGTAACATTGCGGGTGATGGTCACGGGGCTTTTCCATATTCTTTGGTCAATGGAGAGGCGTCTTATGTGAGGGCTTCGCGGCATATGAGGTGGCATCGGGAGGTTCATAAAACACGGTTTGATGTGTCGAAATTGGCTCAGTGGGAGAAGGTTTTTTCTTATGCGGATCGGATGGGGATGTTTCTTCATTTCAAATTGATGGAGAGGGAAAACGATGGAATGTGGGACTTGCCGGATGGTGAGAAGATTAAGATAGAGGATGATTCTCAGACAACATTGGGGGTCGAGCGGAAGTTGTATTTTCGGGAAATGATTGCGCGATTTGGTCATCATTTGGCTTTGAATTGGAATATTGGTGAGGAGTCCCAGGTTTCGGATGCGTTGAGAATTGCGTCTTTGGATTACATTGCTTTGCTAGATCCTTATGATCATTTGCGAGTTGTTCATACGACGGCAAATGTCAAAGAGCAGGGGCCCATCTATGACGCGTTAGTAGGGAAGAAGTCGCAATTGACGGGGGCGTCGATTCAGACATCTAAGAATGATTTTAGAACGGTATTTCGTTTGGTTCGTGAATGGCGGACGAAATCGAACGAAGCGAGGGTTCCATGGGTGGTGGCTTGTGACGAGGGAGGGTGGGGGAGGATGTCGGTTTTACCCGATTTTGTGCTAAGGCCGTTGATGGATGGGGTGATGAAGATGGATGAAAAGGCATTAAAAAAAGGGAATCCGGAGAGGGGGATCGGGAGCCGTGAGTTTTGGAAGTCCCATCAATGGGCGCGACAAAACTATCTATGGGGTTCGGTGATGGCTGGAGGGGCGGGGGTTGAAATTTATCATGGGATGTATTTCCAAGATTATAGTGATTTGTTTTCTGAGAATTTGAGGAGTCGTGATTTGTTTTGGGATTATTGTCGCTATCTGAAGGAGTTTTTTAGGGAGAATCGGGTCCCGTTTTGGGAGATGGAAAATATGGGCTATGGCGGAAAAGAGATCGATCAATGGGAGTGGGCGACCTTGGGGAAGAAGGGGGAGGTTTATGTGGTTTATTTGAAGGATGGGGATGAGTTTCGTGGGGATGAACAAGTGAAGTTAGATTTGCCGGAGGGGCGTTATGATGTTTCGTGGTTTAACCCTCGGGTTGGGGGAGACATGATCCGGGGTGAGAGTTTGGACGGGGGGGGAGTGCGCGGGTTGGGGGAGGCTCCTGATGATTTGGCTCCTAAGTATCGAGAGATCGGTGCTTTGAAGAAAGCCTACCCGGTATTGGGGAAGGATTGGGTGATTTTGGTGAAGAAAAAAAATTAGGGAACGGGAGTTTGTTCGATTGCTGATTGGAGGAGGTGATCTGGATCTGGGGTATCTTCGGAGAGGAGTCGATGGCGCAAGACGTGAGGGAAGATGGCCTGGATGTGATCGGGATGAACTGCGGATTGTTGGTCGATGACGGCGCAGGCTTGGGAGGCGCGTTGGAGGGCAAGAGTGGCTCGGGTGGAGACGGCATGGTCTTGGCCAAGGTTGGTGCGAATGGTTTGGCAGAGCGAGAGGAGGTATCGTTGAGTTGCTTCGGAAATTTGAACCCGGGTTGTTTCCGCTTGAAGTTGGATTAGCTGGTCGATGGCAATGACGGGTTGAGCATCAAATCCGTTGTTGCGTTGAGCGTGTTGTTGGAGGATTTGGATTTGGGTGACTTTGTCGGGAAGAGACATGGGGATGGAGATGAGAAAACGGTCGAGTTGGGGTTCGGGGAGGGGAAAGGTTCCGGTGGAGTAGCTATCATTCTGAGTTGCAACGACTAGGAAAGGGTGTGGTAGGTCGTGAGTGACCCCGTCGATGGTGACTTGGGCTTCGTTCATCGCTTCTAAGAGTGATGATTGAGTTCGGGGAGATGCGCGGTTGATTTCGTCAGCGAGGACAAGGTTGGCGAAGACGGGACCGGGAATGAACTCAAATTCACCGCTTTGCTGTCGATAGAGTTGGTATCCGAGGATGTCGGAAGGGAGAAGGTCAGGGGTAAATTGGACGCGCCGAAAAGATCCGCTGAGCGAGGTGGCTAGGGTGTGAGCGAGGGTTGTTTTACCGATTCCTGGGGGGCCTGTGACAAGTGCGTGGCCACGGGCTAAAAGGGCGATGAGGAGGAGGTCGACGGCTTGGTCTGATCCGAGGACGGCGTCGAGAAGCTGTTGACGAAGGGCGGGGAGAGACATTGGAGATGTTTACTGTCGTTTGATGAATTCTGAATAGGGTTCTTCGGCGGGCATGAAGCCCCGGACTCTCAGAACAGGATAGATTGTGTCGTTGATTTTTTCAAAGTCGAGCGTTCCTCCGGCTTTGGCCCATTCGTTGAGTTTTGGCCGTTCAATATCTTCGGGGATATCGAGTGAGATTCCGATGATTTGCATGTCGGCTGCGCAGCAGGAGATGATGGAGCGGAAGATGCGGAGGCGATTCCCTTCTTCGTTGTTGAGTTTTTCCGGGGCGATGCGTCCTTCGAGTTCGACTGGGAGGCCTTCGAAGATGGGTTGCATTTCTTTGTCGCCGGCGGCGTAGTAGGCCGTGATGAGTCTAATTTGGTATTCTCCGAGGGAATTTTTGGGGACTCGTTTTTCGAGGTCTTCGCGGGTAAATTTGAAGGTTTGGTTGATTGCGGGAGCTTCGTAGAGGCCCTTTTTTGCGATGGTTTTCCCGGTGACAGTGTATTGGTCTTGGGTGTAGGCCATGGCGATGGTGAGGGGGACTAGGGTGAGGAGGGCGGTGACAAGAGGGCCGTGGCCTTCGTCGTGATGGTGATGATCGCAGTGATCGTGTTGATGGTCATGATCGTGTTCGCAATCTGAGTGATCATGATCGCAGTTCTGGTGGTGGTCTTCTGAGTCGTGATGGTGGTGGTCGTGGGAGCAGGTTGTTGAGGATTTGTCCTTTGGGTTGATGACAAAAAAGAGTCCAAGGATGAGAATCCCGATTCCACCGATGAGGATGAGCTGGTGAAAGTCTTGTTCGAGGTATCTGCGGATGCGACCGGAATGGTAGAAGTAGACCAGGAGTCCTCCCCAGAGAGAGGCGATGAGTCCGAAGAGTCTGGCTTGGAGGGAGGTCATGGTGTGAGGAGGTCTTCTACGGGTGCTTTCGGGCTGTCAGAGATGAGGTGGTTTTGGGCAATCCAGGAAGCGATGCCTGTGAGTAGGAAGGCAGCGATGGTGAGAAAGAGGATGAATCGCCATTTGAAGACGGTGGAGTAGAGGAAGATGAGTTTGGCATCGACCATGGGGCCAAAAATCATGAAGGCGAGTTTTGGTCCGATGGGAAAGTGGTCGAATGAGTTTGCGGCGATGAAGGCGTCGGAGGTGGAGCATAGTGATAGGAGGAAGGCGAGGATCATCATTCCGATGGTGCCGCCGGCGAAGTTTGCGCCAAGGTCTTTCCAGAATGGTTCGTTAGGATCAACGACGGCGGTTTTTAGGATGGCGGTGAGGATGACGCCGATGGCGAAGTAGAGCCCTACGTCCATAAGGTCTCGGAGAGAATTTTGGAGGGCTGAGGTGAGGTTGCGTGGATGATGATGTTCGTGGAGGGGTTTTTGGTCGTTGGAGGACTTTAGGATGTTGTTGATGGCGAAGCGGGCGGCAATGAGGGCGATGATGACGGCGATGAGGTATCCGAAGCCGAGTCGGGTGAACATGACATCGGTCGAGCTATTGAATGCTTTAAAGGTGCTGTAGGCGGTGATCGGGTTAAAGATCGGGGCGGCCAACATGTAGGAGAGGGCGCAGGAGACTGGGAGGCCATTTTTGACGAGGCGTCGAATGACTGGGACGACGGCACATTCACAGACCGGGAAGATGGCTCCTAGGAAGCCGCTGATGATGACAGCGAGGGTGCGATTTTTGGGGAGAATTTTTTCGAAGGCACCTCGTGGGAGGTAGGTGCCGAGGAAGCCGCTAATCAGGGTGCCCAGGAAGATGAAGGGAAGGCCTTCGAGGAAGATCGAAAGGAATTCAAATGAGCCATCGGCGAGTTGATTTTCAGTATCGGCGTTCACCTCAAAGAGGATTGAAGCGTATGATTAGGAAATGTCGCTTCGAAAAATAGAATAAATTGGGCTTTCGGGGTATGGGTGTGATTGAAAAGAGCGTGCTGTCTGAAGGCGATCTCAGGGGGCTGTTTTTGAGAGCGGTGAATCGGTTGGTGGTTTTGGGAAATTGCGGTAGTCTCATCATGGATGAGATTTTTGATTTGGGTGATGCTGGTGGGGGTGGTTGTCGGGGAAGAGCTTGAGGTGATGGGGTATTGGGTTGATGATGAGGTTTTGTTTGGGAAGAAAGGAGAGATTGTGGTGGGGGAGAAGCCGAGTTTTGAGAGTCGATTCTTTGAAGGAGGGGAGAAGGGATTGCTTGGAGGAGGTGAAGGGGGTTTTTGAGAGGGGGAGGGGGCGTTCTATGATGTGGAGAGAAAGAGGTTA
>JAHDGN010000049.1:1415-9155 GCA_020627645.1 Akkermansiaceae bacterium | reverse complement strand
GGGGGGGGAGGAGTTTTGAGCGTCTTTGAAGGTGGGGGGGTATGATTGCTTGGAGGAGGTGAAGGGGATTGGGTTTTTGAGAGGGGAGTTCGAGGGGGCGTTCTATGATGTGGAGAGAAAGAGGTTAGCGGTAAAAGCTGATCGGTCGGGGCATGCTTTATTGGGGGCGAGGGTGAGAGGTCAGATGCGGGATGATGTTATCTCTGCGAGGGTGATGATTGCCGGTTGGGAGGGAGAGAAGGGTGAGATGTCCTTGGATTGTGATACCTTGAGACATGTGGTTGTTGTTGAATGTCGGCCTACGATCCCTTTTTCGAAGAAGGGGAAGCGTGAAGAGGATGGGGCGCTTGCCGGGATTGATGTGGAGGGGCGAGTATCCCTTTATGAGAAAGGAGGTTGGGCCGAGTTAGATATAAATTTGGAGCATCTGGGTGGTGAGTATCGATCGATGATTGTAGTCAAAGTTGGAAAGTGGAATGAGCTGGTGAGTGGGTATCCTCAGAAGAAAGAGGGTTTTCGATTTGGGGTTTTGGTGGAAGGGGTTTTAAGTTCTGGCCGATCGTTCAGTGAGTTGGTGGTGAGGGAAGATGGCAACCCAGTGGTTTTCGGGAAAGATTTGGCTGATGAGAGTTGGAGTTCGAGTATTGGAGATGTTGACAAGAAGGGGTTTCGGACGGGGCGTTTTGCTTATGGTGAAATTATGATGGAGTTTTTTTTGGTGTGCCTTTTGGGAAGCGAAGACGATCCCTTTCCTGATGGTGGTGAAGGTGGGGAGGAATTAAGGGATGGACTGGGAGATTTGCGGCGAATCAAAGGGGCAGAGTTAGAGGGGATGAAAGTGGATGGAATGATCGGTCCGATCGTAGACACGGGTGAACTTTTTGAAAGGCAGGGTTTAACGATTCATGAAGGTGGGTATGTCGTATTTGATGAGACGTCGAAGGTTTTTTGGGCTAAGTTGATGGCGGAACAGATGGAGCTCCTTGAAGGGCTTTTCCTTACTACTGGACCGGATCCTCCGGTGCGAAGGATGTTGGATTTGGAGTGGCGAGTTGGGGGTGAAGAGGAGAACAGAGATTTGGGGAAAGCTTTCTCCTTAGCGGTGACGTCATGTGTCCCCGCGGAGGTGGATTTTGCTGGGGCGGAGATGTCTTTGACTTATGCAGTTGATCAATTAGACCTTTTCGGAATTGAAGTGAATTTTGGTGAGGGGCATCCGAGGTTGCGATCGTTGGTCGAGAAGGATCGCTGGGTGGTGTTTTTTGAGGAATTTCGGGATGGAGAATGGCGGGAGTTGAGGGTGCGAGTGAGGGAGCTGGGTCAATGAATAAATGAAGGATTGTAGGATGATGGGATTTGTTTGGTTGAGGCGGACGGGGACGAATGATGGGGTATGGGTATTCTTTGAAAATGACGTGGTTGGTTTTGGGGAGTTCGGCTAGGATTTGTAGCGATGAGGTTTTTGATTTGTTTGTTTTTGGTTGGTTTTGTTTTTGGGGAAGAGGTTGAGGTGAGGAGCTATCGGGTTGATGTTTGGGATTTGTTGGAGTCGGATCGTTTTGGTGGGCTTGGTGATTTTGATTTCGATACCCCAGACTTTGATGATGAATTGAGGAGTCCTAGTTTTGAGAGTGGTTTCTTCAAGGGAGATATCCAAGGCTATGATTGCTTGGATGGGATCAAAAGTTTGGGGTTGTTGCAGGGGAGCTTTGAGGGGGCATTTTATGATGTTGAAAAGAAGGGATTGGTGGTGAAGGCTGATCGTATTGGGCATGCCTTATTGAAGGAGAAGGTGAGACGGGCCAATTTTGAGGGGCGTCACAAAACGGCCAAAATTTCGATCGGAATTTGGAAGGGGGAGGGAGATGAAATGTCATTTCATGCGGAGTCGTTGGAACGTGCAGTGGTGATCAATCATTTTTTTGGGGCACCATTCGGGTGGGGTGATGGTGGTGAGGGGATGAAGTTTTCATCAAAAAAGGGGGTGAATTGGTCCTATCCTCGCGAGTGCGAAATGGATTTAAGGCTTGTCTTTATGGGGGTTGAGGTTGAGACGATGGTTTCGGCAGAGTTGGGGGAATGGTGTGAGGTCGCACGAGTGGAGTCGGAGAAATTGGGAAGACTTCGGGTTGGGGTGAAGGTGACGGGGTTATCGAGTTCAGGAGAGGATTTTGAGCAGTTTGTGGTGAAGGAAGATGGGTCGATTCCGGTTGAGCTCTTCAAGGTGTTGGATGGGGGAGAGCGATCAGAGATTGATTGGAATGGAGAAGAGATGGCGAAGGGGAGATTTCTAGGTGGGGTTGCGTGGTTGAGGCGCTATAACAAAGATGTTGAAGAATCTAATGAAGACCTTTTGGCAAGATTTCGAAAATTGAGTCGGGAGGAGTTGACGAAATTTGGATTACTGAGTCTTTTGGGGCCGGTTGTGGATTGTCGGGAGCAGGTAACTGAGTTGGGGATTGTGGTGCCCAGAGATGGGTATGTCGTTGTTGATCAGTATTCGGAGATGGTTTTGGCGAAGTTACCCAAAGATCAAATGGATTTACTGAGGGGCGTGTTGATGTTTTCGGATTCGGGTCGCGGCAGTGATTGGGCGATTGAGATTGAGGAGAGAACGGGGGCGAAACGAGGAGAAGATGAGCGGCGAGTTTTTTATAGAATTTCAGGGGTACCAGGGAAGCCTTCGATGATCGGGTATCAGGGGGTGAAATACGAGGCCGAGGTGGTTGAGGGGATGTTGGGCGAGGTGGTCGAGGGGAAATTTTCGGTGTTTGAAGATAAGGAGGCGACATTTGAGGCAGATTTTCGAGTTCGAAGAGGGGCGTGGAGGGATATTCTGGAGGAATTTCAAGGTGGTGAGTGGCGTGGTTTGAGGGTTCGGGTGGGAAAAGAGTGATTGGAGGTTGAGTCTATTGAGACGCAATTTTCATGATTTTGGGCTTATCGTGAGGAAATTTTGCAATTATAACCCATTGATTCGATTGTTATGGGGAATTTGCTGAACCGTTCAAGTGCGCTGCTGGGCATCTGTTTTTGTGTGACGACGGGTGGATTGGCCCAGGGTCAAGATGAAATGTCTCAACGAGAGGTGGCGGAGAGGGCGGAGGCGGCTCAGGTTGCTTATGGATTGATTGAAGAGGGGGATGTGGCCTACCTGAAGAGGGATTTTGGGTCAGCGGTTGAGAAGTATCGGGAAGCGGTCACGAAATTGCCGAAGGGAGCGACTGCGGTGGCGGGGTTGAGGAAGTCAGCGGTGGAGCGAATGGTTCAAGCGACAGTGGTTCGGTCTCAGGATTTGTCGAGAAGGGGCGGGTATGAGGAGATCGAGAAGCTTTTGAAGGCGGTGGATGCCGTGGATCCTAAGAATGTCCAGGTCGAGAGGTTACGTCAGAAATTGCAGGATCCGATTCGGAACAATCCATCGGCGACACCGGAGCATGCGGCTAATGTGGATCAGGTTAGGAGGTTCCTCTACAAAGCGGAGGGATTCTATGATTCGGGCCAGTTTGATCGGGCTGAGTTAATGTATGAGGATATTTTGCGGATTGATCCATACAATAAGGCGGCGAGGCGTGGCATGGAGCGAGTGAATCAGGCGGTGGTGAACTATGCGGAAGCTGCTCGAGATCATGCCAGGGGGAAAATGCTCAAGGATGTGGACAAACAGTGGGAGCGACCTGTTCCGCCTGCTGATGTGCCGCTGATTGTGGACTCGGATGGAATCGTTGAACAGGGGGGGCGAGTTTTGGTGGAGACGAAGTTGAATTCGATCCGTCTACCGGAAGTGGAGTTGGTGGATGTGAACATCGATGAGGCGATTGATTACTTGAGATCTGAGTCTGTGATCCATGACGAAGCGGATTTGGCGGGTAAGAAGTCTGGGGTGCAGTTTATTCTCCGATTGGGAGATGATCAGGATGCGGCGGTGAAGGAGATTCGTTCGAATCTGGTGAATTTAAAATTGAAGAACGTGCCTTTGCATCGGGTGTTGCAGTTGGTGACTGAAGCGACAGGGACTGAGTTTCGGACGAACGATTACGCGGTAGTGGTCACTCCACGGGGATTTACGAATTCGGAGCTGATTCTCCGGGAGTTTAAGGCGCCTTCTGGATTTTTGAATACTGGGACTGAGGCTGGGGATTTGGGGGCAAATCCTTTTGAAGAAGAGCGTGAGGGAGGAATTGCAACGCGGAGACTGACGGCGGAAGATAAGTTGAAGAAGTTCAATGTGGCTTTCCCTGAGGGAGCGAGTGCTTATTTTAATCCTCAGACGAACCGGTTGGTGGTTCGTAATACTGAGGCTAATCTTCGATTGATTGAGGCGATTGTCGCGGAGGAGATGAAGGAGGAGCCCATTATGGTTGCGATCCGAACAACGGTGATCGACATTACTCAGAACAATTTGGAGGAGTTAGGGTTTGATACGATGTTGGGTGAGTTGTCTGCGGGGTCGGCGATTTTGAGTGGAGGCACGACGGGGAATGGAGTTCCGATTACTGATATGATTAATGGGAATCCGGTTAGTTCTGGTTTGAGGAGTGGTGAGATTGCCACGACGGTGGATAGCTTAGATAGTTTGTTGAGGCGTGAGGCTCCAGTTTCTGCGGCGGGAACGCTTAGTTCAAATGCGACAGGGACGACTTCGAATTTGGTTTTGCCGACGGGAGGAGGACCGGACACGACTCGCTCTCCTGGATTGATTAGTTTGCGGGGGATCATTGATGGGTCGGCTCATGAGATGTTGATGCGTGGCTTGGCGCAGAAGGGTGGGAAAGATATTTTGACGAGGCCTGCGGTGGTCACTAAGTCGGGTGAAAATGCGGTGATTCAATCGATTCAAGAGTTCCCTTATCCTGAGGAGTACGAATCCCCTCAGTTGCCGGATGGTGGTGGTGGTCCTGCGGTCGCGCCTGCTCATCCAACGTCATTCACATTTACGAATTTAGGTGTTTCTCTGGAAGTGCTTCCTCAAGTTGGTCCTAACCGTCAGATTGTGGAGGTTTCGGTGACTCCGACTGTTCGGGATTTTGAAGGTTTTGTGAATTACGGTAGTCCGATTGTGGGGTTTGATAATACGAGCTTTATCAATTTGTTGGATTTCAGCGGAGGGACGGACACGGTTTTTGGTGAAGTGACGCCGAATGCGATTTTGATGCCGCTGTTTCGGACGATTAAGGGGTCGAGCACGCTGCGGATTTTGGATGGTCAGACGATTGTGATGGGTGGGTTGTTGGAGGAGGTGAGGAAAGATACGGAGGATAAAGTGCCATTTTTGGGTGATCTTCCGTTGATCGGGAGGGCTTTCAAAAATAGGGCAATTTCGGTGGAGCGGAGGAATTTGGTGATTTTGGTGAATGTCGAGCTTGTCGATCCTGCTGGAAATCCTTATCGCTCGCGTTGATGAGTCAGGAAAATTCACCCCCACCGATTCCGGCTACGAATCAAGGTTCGACGGATCCTTCTGCGGAGGTTCCGAAAAAGGATCAATATTCGTTGGATGAGATGATGAAGTCTCTCCGTGATAAGGAGAGGGAGAAAGAGGAGCAGGGAGAGTTGGTGACGCGTGCTGATGGCTCGACGGTCAGGAAGATTAAGCGGAGGAGAAGGAGGACTGACCAGCCTAAGATCGCTGGGAAGAAGGAGGAGGAGAAGCCCAAGGTGGGGTTGATGACCAAAGTTGTTTTTGTTTCGGCTCTGGTTTTAGGACTCTGTCTGACTGCAGTGTATTTATTGGTGAGTCATAACAGTAAGTCTCATCAAGAAAAATTAGAGGCTCAGGCTTCGGAGTGGTCTGGAGCGAAGGTTGAGTTTTCGGGTTATAAGCGGCAGCCATTTTCGGCGACAATGTCCAAGGTGAGCATGGCGTGGCCTGCTAGTTCGTATGTGAGGGATTTGACGGTGGATCGGGTTGAGGGAGATTTGCAGATTACGTCCTTTTTTGGAGCAACTCCGAAGGGTTTGCAATTGGGTGGGGCTTCGGGAACTCTTCTGGTTTCGATGCCGACGGCATCTGATGAGACAGTGGGGGGAGTTGATGAAGGTGAGTTTCCTTTTGATTTTGACTCTTATTCTTGTCGGTCGTTGGATGTGAATTTTGGGGAGAGCGGACCATTGTCAATTCTGGGGACTCGTGGAAATTTTCGATACCTTGGAGGTGGGGGGTATGAGGCGACAATGGATGGAGGGATTTTTAGAATGGAGGGGTGGAAGGATTTTGATATTTCGAGTGTTCTGATGGTGATTGATGATGGTGGGGTTCAATTGAAGAAGCTGGCTTTGAGGCCGAAGAAACTGAGGCGGATGGTGGTGGTGAAGCCGATTGAGATCAGTGGGGTGCTTCCTAAGGTGGAGGGTGAAGTGGGGGAGTTTGACTTGGTTGCAGAGTCGTTTGATTTTGGTTATTTGGCGGGAGTCCAATTAGAGAGATTTTTCGAGGGGTCGATTAGTGAAGGTCAAGGTCAGTTGAAATACGCTTTGGGGGAGAAGGGGTTTCGGGAGTTCAAGTTCGATTTTTTTTCAAGGAAGCTGCGAATGAAAAGATTTCCATTTTTGGCAAATTTGCAGGAATTGTTCATTGATGAATCTTTGGAGGAAATTTGGTTTGAGGAGGGAATTGAGGGGGTTCCGATTTCGGGGACTATACGAATTAGGCCCCATGGGGTCGCGAAATTTGAGAATGGCAAAGCCAGATGGGTAGCAGTTAAAGGCGGCCATTGGTGTTGCTCGGGATGGCCGAGTGAGGGGGTTTATGGAGATGGGAATCCCTCAGAGTTACATGATGCAGAATGAGCGGTTGCGGAAACATCCGACATTGGCGCCGGATGATCGGACTGGTTATACCAAGGTGACCTTTGAACTAGGTGGAACCATTAATGAGCCGACAGATTCCTTTAGAACGGTGATGGAGATGAATGGTGGTGGAGCTCGGAAATTGCCTCCATCTGATCAAGAAAATGATGCTCTTTGGAAAGCATTGTTGGAGGATGATCCTGAGTCAGAAAGGCCAGAGAATGATCGAGAAGAAGATGGGGGTTCTGGTGCTGGGGATTCGGGCTCAGGTATCGATATTGACAAGCTCTTTGATGAGATTACTAAGTGAATCGAGAACTCGTTTTGACCTCTGAAAATTTTCTTAGGGGAAGATTTTCCTAAACTCGGTTGAAATGAGATTTTTGATTTCGCGCATTTGAACTGGGTTATTTGTTTCGGATTCGATGCTGGTCATGGAGACTCCGTCGAGTCCGCAAGGAGTAATGTGGTTGAAGGGTGGGAGGCATATTTTTTGGACGTTGAGGGCAAGGCCGTGGAGGGTGATCCAGGATCGGACACCGACACCCAGGGAGGCGATTTTTCGGTTCTCAATCCATACCCCGGTAAGGCCTTCGCGTCTGGAGGCTGGGATGTCGAAGTGTGATAGGGTTTGAATGATACATTCCTCGAGGTTTCGGAGATGAAGATGAAGGTCTTTGGTTCTTTGGGTTAAGTCGAGGATGGCGTAGCCGGTGAGTTGTCCTGGGCCGTGGTAGGTGCCTTCGCCGCCTCGGTTGATTTCGACGACTGGGTGGGGGAGGTGAGAGGTGTCGCGAAGGCTGGATTTATCGCGTGTGCGTCCGATGGTGTAGACGGGGGAGTGTTCGAGAAGGAGAATTTGGTCTGATATTTCTCCTGCTCGACGTTTGTGGACGAGTTCTTCTTGGTGTTGCCAGGTTTCGTTAAAGTCGAGGTTTTGTCCGAGGTCTT
>JAHDGN010000049.1:0-1405 GCA_020627645.1 Akkermansiaceae bacterium | reverse complement strand
AGCATTTGATGAATGAGTTGTGTGGTTGGCTTTTTGTGGGGAGGTGGCCCTGAGAGCCAGACGAATTGTATCGGGATTATTTGGAGGGCGTTTGTTAACGTTTGTGTTTTGGGGTTTGAAGCCATTGCTGGACTTCTTCGATCGTTTTGGTGTTGAGGACGTCTTGGCGTCTGAGCCAGCCCTTTTTGGCAACGCGACAACCAAAGTGGAGGTATTGGAGTTGTTCGATGCTATGGGCATCGGGATTGATGGAGGTGAGGACTCCTTTGTCGCGGGCGCGGTGCCACCATCGCCAATCCATGTCGAGTCGTTTGATGTTACAGTTTAGTTCTAGGATTGTTCGGGTTTCGGCTGCGCAATCGATGATTTTTTCGATGTCGAGTTCGTAGGGGTCTCGTCGGAGCAGGAGGCGGCCGGTGAGGTGGCCAATCATGGTGATATGTTCGTTTTCCATGGCGCGGATGATCCGGTTGGTCATCTCTTTTTCTGGGAGGGTGAAGGCATTGTGGATGGAGGCTACGGTGAAGTCTAAGGAGGCAAGAGTTTGATCGTCAAAGTCGAGAGTTCCGTCTTTGAGGATGTCGACCTCGGATCCGGAGAGGATGGTGAAGTCGTCGAAGGTGGAGTTGAGTTGTTGAATGTCTTCGATTTGTTTGGAGAGTCTCTCTTCGTCGAGTCCGCGTGCTTGAAAGGATGATTTGGAATGGTCTGAGATGCCGAGGTATTGTAGGCCTAGTTCTTGGGCGGCATGGGCCATTTCCTGGAGGGTGTTTTTTCCATCTGATTCGGTGGTGTGATTGTGGAAAGTGCCTCGGAGGTGGGTGAGGTCGATGAGTTCTGGTAGTTTGTTTGTTTCAGCAGCTTCGATTTCTCCACGATTTTCGCGGAGTTCGGGAGCAACGAATTGGAGTCCGAGGGTTTTGTAGATTTGTGTTTCGTCTGTGATGTCAGTGGGGATGTTTCCGTCACCGGAGAATTCGTATTCGTTGAGTGAGAGATTTTGTTTGAGGGCTCTGGAACGGATTTCGACGTTGTGTTCTTTGGATCCGGTGAAGTATTGGAGGGCGAATGGGAAGTGTTGGTTGGAGACGGCGCGGAGGTCACACTGGAGTCCGTTTTCGAGCCGAACAGAGGCTTTGGTCTCTCCGTGCGCGATGATTTGGTGGACTTCGGGGAGGTGAACAAAGAAGTCGGTGAGTTCGGCGGGAGTTGGGGTGGCTACAAGAAAGTCGAGATCGTGGAGGATTTCTTTGCCTCTGCGGTAAGAGCCGGCAATGGCTGATTGAGAGATTTTGGGGTGATTGCGAAGTTGTTCGAGGATCGTTTCCGCGATGGGTGCGATGTCTCCGAGCCTGAAGAGTTGAGCGAATTTTTGGTGGTTTTCGATGGAGGCTAGGATTTTTTC
>JAHDGN010000493.1 GCA_020627645.1 Akkermansiaceae bacterium | reverse complement strand
CAGGGTGAGGATGTGGTGGCTGGTGTTCGTACTCCAAAGCCAGTGAAGAAGATGGAGAAGGATCTTCCGAAGTCCTATAAGGAGCTTTTGAAGGTGCGTAAGATTCTTGAGAAGCATTTCAAGGATGTGCAGGACGTTGAGTTTACGGTTGAGGAAGGTAAGCTTTGGATGTTGCAGACCCGGAACGGAAAGAGGACCGGTTTTGCGGCGGTGAATATCGCTTTGGATATGGTGAAGGAGAAATTGATCACCAAAGAAGAGGCGATTCGTCGTATTCCAGCTGATGATTTGAGTCATTTGCTTGCTCCGATTTTTGATGCGAAGGCTGAGAAGTCAGCGACGAAAGTTGGCAATGGTCTTCCTGCAGGTCCAGGTGCGGCGTCGGGTAAGATTTACTTTTCAGCTGAGGAGTCAGTGGCGGCTGCGGCGAAGGGTGAGGCGGTCATTTTGGTTCGCCAGGCGACTTCTCCAGAAGATCTTCGTGGGATGATTGCGGCTGAGGGGATTTTGACCACCGAGGGTGGTGCTTCTTCTCATGCGGCTTTGGTTGCCCGTCAGATGGGTAAGGTTTGCGTCTGTGGTGCTCACAATATGTCGATTGACTACGCGAAGAAGACATTGACTGGAAATGGAGTTGTTCTCAAAGAGGGGGATTTCCTTTCTTTGAACGGATTTGTTGGGAATGTCTACCAAGGTGAAATTAAGGCGTCTCCTTCTCAGGTGATTCAGGGATTGATTGAGAACAAAGCGGCGGCCAAGCGTTCTGAGACTTATCAAAAGTTTGTTGAGTTGATGTCTTGGACGGACAAGCTCCGTAAGTTGGGAGTGAGGACGAACTCTGATACGCCTGAGCAGGTAAAGCAGGCGATCAAGTTTGGCGCTGAGGGGATCGGGTTGACCCGTTCTGAGCATATGTTCTTTGAAGGAAATCGGATCGATGCGGTTCGTGAGATGATTCTTGCTGATGACGATGATGGTCGTGCTAAGGCTTTGAAGAAGATCAAGGCGTTCCAGAAGAAAGATTTCATCGGGATTTTCACTGCTCTTGATGGTCGTCCTGCGACGATCCGTCTCTTGGATCCACCATTGCATGAGTTCATTGGCACGATGACCAATGATCAGATTAAAGATTTGTCGAAGAAGATCGGGATGAGCCCGGCTTTGATTAAGAAGCGGATTCACTCACTTCACGAAGAGAACCCGATGCTTGGGCACCGTGGTTGTCGTTTGGGAATTAGTTATCCTGCGATTACGGCTGCTCAGGTTGAAGCAATCATTGAGGCAGCGATTGAGGTGAAGAAGAAGGGTAAGCCGGTTGTTCCAGAGATCATGGTGCCTCTTGTCTCATACGCCCGTGAGCTTGAGCTTCAGAAGCAGGTGATTGATGAGACTGCGACGGCAGTCATCAAGAAGGCTGGTTTGAAAAAGTCTGAAGTGAAGTATTCGGTTGGAACGATGATTGAGATTCCTCGTGCGGCATTAACTGCTGATGAGGTTGCTCAGCATGCTGATTTCTTCTCTTTTGGAACGAACGATTTGACTCAGACTGGACTTGGATTGTCTCGTGATGATTCTTCTAGTTTCCTTCCAACCTATCAGGATGCTGAAGTGGTGAATAACAATCCATTTGCGGCTCTCGATCAGGATGGCGTTGGCCAATTGGTTGAGATGGGAGTGGAGAAAGGTCGCCAGACCAAAGGTCGTTTGAAGATCGGTATTTGTGGGGAGCACGGTGGAGATCCGGATTCGGTGAAGTTCTTCCACCGCACAGGGTTGAACTACGTTTCTTGTTCTCCGTTCCGTATTCCGGTTGCTCGTCTTGCTGCGGCACAGGCAGTGCTCGAGGAGCGTGCGGCGAAGAAAGGCGGGAAGAAGAAGTAAGTTTGCCTTACTGTCATCTTTTAGGCCCCCGTTCACATTTGTGGACGGGGGTTTTTTTGTAAGCTTCTCTTTCAAGCTGACAGTTTGAGGTTGGGATATGATATGGATATCAGTTTGTTGAGGTGTGTGTGGACACTTTTCGTTGTCGCTGGTCATGAAATTCTAAGGTATATCTCCTGCTTGTTCCAAGCTGTCGATAATTTGGGTAACAAAGAGTTCATTTTGGAGATTCCGGCTGAATTTTGCGATATAGGCATTTTGAGTTGAATTGTTTTAAAAGCCTCTAGGAGTCTGTCGGACTGAAATGAGTAGCTATTGGAAGCACCGGAGTTCAAAAT
>JAHDGN010000048.1 GCA_020627645.1 Akkermansiaceae bacterium | reverse complement strand
GCTTCAAGCTAACATTCTCATCTTTTGGAGTCTATTTAATTGTCGGATTAATACCTCTGCAGGAACAAAATCCTTCCCCTTTCACGACAACCCTACCAGCTTCATTCTCCAGCCTGGACAAACTATCGCACCTGGATTCATGGACACTGATGCCGATGGCAGAAATGGCGGAGGCCAAGTCATCCCCTTCTCAGGGGGGCTTCCAAAGGGAAGTATGATCTATGTTGGAAACAGAGTCGACCGTGGACCTCTCCCCATCGAAGAAGGCGAAAAGTATGAAGCGAACTCCACCATCGACGACAGCGCACGCTTTTATCACTTCAACATTACTATCGAGCACTCAACACTTCAACAAGTCCCACCAAACCCACCCACTCTAACCCAAATTGCCCCCCTCAGCCCCGGGATTCCAGGAGGAACTATCATCGGAATCCTTGAATCAACTGATCCCAATCCAGGTGATACTGTCACATTCTCGCTAGGGAATGCCTTTCAGGATTCTTCGATGTTCGAAATCAATGGAAACCTATTATCCATCAAAGATAACCTCCCTCCTTCAACACCAATCGGGTCAACCCTTGGCCTTGGAATATTCGCTGAGGACAACAACGGCAACCTCGCCCCAAAACCATTCACAATCGAAATCTCCCCTTCATCCATCGCGATGAACTCATCCTCGATTTCTCAGGCCTCCACACCTTCTCAACCTGTCGCAAATTTTTTCACAACAGATCCTGATCTACCTACCGATACTCACACCTACTCACTCGTCACCGGTTCCGGCTCAACCGACAACTCCAAGTTTACCATCTCCGAAAATCAGTTAATCCTCGCTTCAAATTTATCATCTCTCTCAATCGGAACCACCCTCAGCATCCGCGTCCAAGCGACTGATGCCGGAGGAAATTCTGTCCAAGCCCCATTTAGCCTCACGATTTCTCAGCCCAAAGTGCGCATCAATGAAATCATGGCCTCAAATTCTTCATCACTCCCTGACGAAGATGGCGAATTCTCTGATTGGATCGAAATCCATAACGAAAATAGTTCCCCTATCAACCTGAGCGGCTGGCACCTCACCGACGAACCAGACGATCTCAATAAATGGACCTTTCCAAATGTCACCATCCCCGCAAAAGGTTACCTCATCGTCTTTGCCTCAACCAAAAATCGCATTAGCTCTGTCCCACTCCACACCAACTTTAACCTTTCAGCAAACGGAGAATATCTCGCCCTCACCAACGGGGCCCAGGTGATCCAAGACGAAATCAATCCAGGCTTTCCTCAACAACTCCAGGACATCGCGTACGGCGCCGGAGGTAACAGCCGAACCCTCGGATACCTCCCAACCCCAACTCCTGGCACATCAAACACACAAGCCACCCAGTTTGGCATCAACAAGGTCTCCTTTAGTCAACAAAGAGGATTCTACACCTCCCCGTTCAGCCTCACCCTCTCCGCCTCAATCCCCGGATCAACCATTCGCTACACTCTCGATGGATCCGCCCCCTCCGAATCAAACGGAATTACCTACACCAGCCCAATTACCATCAACAACTCAACAAATAATGGATCCAACGGAACCACCACTGTTCGAGCCGTCGCTATCAACCCCGGGGCCATCCAAACAAACATCTCCACCCACACCTTCATCTTCCCTGCAGACGTCGTCACCCAATCAACCCTCAATACCTCAATCACAAATGATCCCAACTACGGACCCAGAGTGCTCAACGCCCTTCAAGCTGTCCCAACCCTCTCAATCGTTCGAGGAGACAAGGTCTCCGTCTCAGAAAGCCCCACATCTGTCGAATGGATTGACCCCTCAGGAGCCGAACCTCCATTTCAAATCGACTGCGGAATTAAAAATGTCGGCGGATGGACCCTCGCTGAATACCCCAAAACCAACATGCGCCTCTACTTCAGAGCCAGATACGGCGCTTCCAGCCTCAACTACCCCCTCTTCGAGGGACATGCATACACAAACGAGGCTGCAGACGAATTCGGACAGCTCCAACTCAGAGGTGGCGCACACGATAGCGTCTTCTCTCTAGGCGGTGACCTTGGAGCCCGCAGACCGTTCGACGCCTCATACATTAGAAACCGCTGGATGAACGATGTGCAATTCATCATGGGCCAAGAATCTCATCGCGGACGATGGTGTCAGCTATACATCGATGGAGTCTACTGGGGACACTACCAAGTCTTGGAGAGATCCACCTCCGACTACTGGTCCTCATACCTAGGAGGCGACAGCGAACAATACGCCTACACCAACAAAGGAACCCGCCAAGACGTTGATGTCTGGCAAAACATCAAATCCCAAGCCGAAATCAGCTATGCTGAAGCATCTCGCTGGATCGATTTTACTAGCCTCATCGACTACCTCCTCCTCGGCTACTACGGAGGCAACGATTGGGACTGGTATGCCACCGCTAACTGGATGGCAGGCGGACCTCGTAATCCCGACGAAGGAGGATGGAAATTCATCGCATGGGACTCCGACTTCAGCCTTCAACGCGTCACCAATAATGTCACTGGAAACAATGCCCCAGATAAACTCCTAGATACCGTTGGAAACTATCCAGAAGTAAAAATGCTCTTCCGAGACCGCATCTATAAACACTTCTTTCACGATGGGATCCTAACGCCCACCAAAGCAAGAGAAACATACGATTTCCGAATGAACGAAATCAAACCATCCCTCGTTGCCGAAACAGCTCGCTGGCAACCACAACCCTTCCTCTGGGATATCGATGAAGAATGGCAGACCGGCTGGAGCGACTTACAAACCTCATTTTTCCCCCAACGAACCGATATCGTCCTTGGACATCTCCGAGACAGAGGACTCTATCCCGTCGAAGCTCCAGAATTCAACATCCGCGGAGGAGAGGTCTCCTCAGGATTCACCCCAACCCTCGCATCAACAAGCTCCGGGACCATCTACTACACCACAGATGGCTCAGACCCCATGACTTCAAATTTCACCGTATCACCTACCGCTCAAAACTACTCACAAAATCCATCCGGACTCACCATCACTCAAACTACTACCATCAACGCCCGCCTCTTCGACGGCACCGAATGGTCAGCCATCAACACCGCCAGCTTCTTCCTCACAGGAACAAGACCCCCGACTCCCGGAGAAATCCTCGTCACCGAAATCAACTACCACCAAATCGACGACCCCGCAGACCCCCTCAACGGAGACAAATATGACTTCCTTGAAATCACCAATATCTCCCCAGCCAACCTCGACCTAACCGGCATCACCATCAGCGACGCCATCTCCTTCACCTTTTCCGCAGGCTCTGTTCTCACCCCAAACCAATCCATCATCATCGCAGAAGACGCTACCGCCTTCGCCTCCAGATACCAAACCCCTTCTTCACCCTACTTCAGAAATGGAATTCTGTTAGCAACAGGACCAAATGGCGAAACCCAATGGAGCGGACAACTCAAAAACAGCAGCGAAACCATCGTCATCACCTCCGCCGACGGAACAACAAACCTCGCCACCTTCACTTATGATGACGGAGGAACTTGGCCTGGACGAGCCGATGGAAACGGAAGCACAGCCGAACTCGATCTCACATTATTCAATGCCTCATCCCAACCCGCAATCAATGACTTCCTGAACAACGGCAATCACTGGCGACCCAGCTCCGAATACCACGGTTCACCTGGCTCACCTGGACTCGGACCCGACAACCGCGTTGTCATCAACGAAATCCTCGCCAACCCCACCACCGGAGGCCAAATGATCGAACTTCACAACACGACCTCATCCACAATCAACACCTCAGGATGGTATCTCTCCAACAACAATAGCTTCTTCAAATTGCACCGCCTCGCAAATGGTTCCTCGATCGCAGCCGGAGGCTACAACGTCATCCTTGAATCATCATTTAACGCCAACAATCCATTTCCGTTTCAACTCAACCCAAACGAAGATAACGACCTCTACCTTGTTGAGACCGATTCCAGCGACAACTTGATTCGCTTTGTCGACAGCGTCGACTTTAGAGCATCGACACCAGGCGAATCATTCGGCCGGTGGCCAAACGGCTTCGGAAGCCTCTATCCCATGTCATCCACCAGCTTTGGCTCAACCAACCAAGCAGTTCGAGCTGGAGAAATTCTCGTCTCCGAATTCCACTACGACCCCACAGGCAATGACCAAAACCTCGAATTCATCCAGATCCGCAACACAAGTTCATCTCCTCAAAACCTTTCCAACTGGAGACTTCGCGGCGCAGTCGACTACGACTTCCCCAACAGCCATATCCTCGGCGCAGGATCCACCCTACTCATTGTCGGATTCGATCCCTCAAACCCCATTGACTCAAACGCCTTCATGACCGCCTATCCAGACGCCAATGGCATGACCCTTCTTGGCCCATGGTTCGGAGATTCAGGTCTTTTCTCAACCACCATGCCAAATGACGAAGGAACCATTCGCCTCCAACGCCCCGGCGTTCTTGTCACCCCAACCGATGGAGCACTCCCCTTCAACGCGATGCTCGAGGAAGACACCATCCGCTACTCAACAGCTGACGGCTGGTCCCCCGCCGCCAACGGAAATGGCTCATCGTTAAGACGCCTCGACAACAACACTTACGGAGACACCCCATCAAACTGGACGGCTCAAAGCCCCCCACTAGGAGCTAGTAGCCTTGTCAGATACAACTCGTGGACAAATAACACATTCCCTTCCGGCACTCCCGCGCAAGACATGCTACCTACAAGCGATCCCGACAACGATGGCATCAATAACCTTGGTGAATATGCCTTCCTCACCAACCCCCTCCAACCCAATACTCAAAACCTCATTCAAATCGACTACTTTGGAAATATCGGAAGCCTGAACTTCCAATACAACATCCGAAACGATGACCCGACCATATCCATCAACCTCCGACAAAGCTCAGACCTGATCACTTGGGAAAATGCTGACATCACAATTAATGCTGTCTCCAATCCAACCCCCGATACCGACCGCATCTCCGCTGAGTTCAATCAGCCAGTCCCATCGACCAACATCTCCAAAACCTTCTTCAGGCTTGAAGTGAACTATAATTGAAGCCCCCCATCTTAAAACTTCAAAAGAGGCATTCGTCTCTTTCGAAGTCTCAATAGGCATTACTCTTCGGAGACCACTTCGAAGATAGGAGCATTTTCAACATCGCCCCCAACCTTTTCAGCCTGTTCAATCCCCAAACCGGTCGTGCGCCCTAAGGTTTGCAAAGTTCGAATAGGGAGACCTGCGGCCGATTGCAAGAGACTACACGAGGTCAAACCAAAAGATCCCAAACCGATCACCAAAAGAAAAAGTCGTTGCATACTCAATCCTCATACATCCGTTCCCTCTTCGGGTCAAATGATCAACTCTCAACGACCAAATCTCCCAAATCCATCTCCCTCACCTCGCCTTGCTCATTCGTTTGCCAAATTTTCCCCGTATCGACCTCTAAAGCACTCAGCCACCCACCTCCATACGCACAAGTATCTAAACAAACCGCATACCCCCGATTCGTCGGCAAATCCCCCTGAACCGTATGCCCACACACCACCACCTTTCCCGACTCATGAGCCTGCTGCTCATAAAACCGCTGATAATAAAAAGTCTCCCGATTCTGATCTTCCAGACCAAGACCAGCCTCAACCCCAGCATGCACCAAAAGATGATCCTCCAACTCATGATAGAGCTTCAACCCACGCATGAAATCCCAGTGCTCGTCCGGAACATCATCAAAACTCCCTCCATAAGAATCCAAGGTCTCCCGCCCCCCACACAAACCACTCAAAAAACGACTCAAATGAGGCTCCCCATCCAGAGCCCTTAGCATCTGAATCTCATGATTCCCCATTAGAGTCACCAAGTCACAATTCCCTTTTTGATTCAAAAGATAATCAATCACCCCACACGAATCGGGCCCCCGATCCACATAATCACCCAACATCACCACCAAATCATCTGACCCCGGGCGCAAAACCGAAAACATCGCCTCCAACGAGGTCAAGCACCCGTGAACATCCCCCACCCCTCATCACGTCTTCTCAGAAGTGGCGCCCCCCACCTTCTTCTCTTCCACCTTCTTAAATTCCTTAATCCGAATGTTACGATAACTCACGATATCGCCATGCCCACAGAAACAAATCTTCCCCTTCCTCCGTTGCGCCCCCTCACGATGTTTATGTGACTTTTCTAACTTGGAGACCAGATCATCCAAATTTGCCTCCATAATGACCGTCCCATTCAATTCCACTTTCACCTTTGGCCCCTTTACCGTCACCACCTCCTTATTCCACTCACCCACCGGCTTTAAAAAGCCACGCTTCGCCGGAACCAAACCATAAAGACTCCCATGATACTGATAATCCTTCAGCTTGGCCCACTTCTTGGCGGTATTGTCTAACACCTGAAGCTCCATTCCCTTGTAGGCAGGGTCACCCTGACCCGCATAATGAATCCCCAGGCCATTGTTCGCAGCCGGTGTCAGCTGAAACTCAAATTCCAAAACATAGTCGCCATACTCTTGGTCAGTCGCCAACATCCGACACTTCGGCGTCGATACGATCGCCCCATCCTTCACCAAATACCCCTTAAACTCGGTCTTCCCTTTCGCTCCCCAGCCCTCAAAATCTTTTCCATTAAACAATTCCACAAACTTCTCCTCCCCAAAACACCCCATCACACAACACAAAAATAATCCGATCGTCTTCATCATCTAAACTCTACAATTCTACTGTCTTTCCAGTCCGAAAACTTTCATCCGCCGCCGCCACAATCCGCATCGAATTAATCGCATCCTCCATGTGATCCACCAGATCCACATCCTCCAAAATCGCCCGCAGAAAATATTCCTGCTCCCGATAACACAAGCCATCATGATCCGGCTCATCGTCTGTCGTGATCCAATCATCCTCCTTCACAAATTCCCCCGATGCACTCAACTCACTATGATGCAACCGCAACGATTCCGTCTTCGTATGCGAATCCACATCCGCCGAAGCTCCTTCCCCACCCGCATCCTTCGCACAAATTGTCACACAACCCTTCGGCCCTACCACATCCTTCACAAAAAAGGCCGTCTCACTCATCATCGGCCCCCAACCAGCCTCATACCAACCCACACTCCCATCCTCAAAGGTCACCTGCAAATGCCCGTAGTTAATCTTGCCTTCAGGCAATTCATCCGTCAACCGAGCACCAATTCCGCTCACCCGAACCGGCTTACTCCGAGTCATCTGACACATCACATCCACATAATGCACCCCACAATCAACCACCGGCGAAATCGAAGACATCAAATTCTTGTGCGTCTCCCAATTCGAACCACTCGATTGCTGATTCAAATTCATCCGCATCACCAACGGCTTCCCCAAAGTCTGAGCCACCTCAATGAACTTCACCCAACTCGGATGATGTCTCAAAATATAGCCAATCACCACCTTCCTCCCAGTCTCCTTCGCCTTCGCCACAATCTCCTCAGCCTCCTCAACCGTCTCTGCCAATGGCTTCTCAATAAACACATCAGCCCCAGCTTCCATCGCCGCCTTCGCAAATTCCGCATGCGTATCAGGATACGTCGAAATCGAAACCGCATTGGGCTTTGTCGCCTCCAAGGCTTCATAAAAATCTCCAAACTCCGGATAACTCGCTCCTAAATCCTCATTCAACGCCTTCCGGCTCCCTTCCGACCGGGTCACAATCCCACAAATCTCAAAACCATCAATCGCATGATATGCTCTCGCATGAGAAGTCCCCATATGACCTGCCCCAACACACAAAACCTTAATTTGATCACTCATTTTTTATCTTCTTCGAAATCTTGTTGAAACTCCCGTTCCTGCTCAGCTGCCAACTCCTCATCAATCTCAGGACGCCCTCGCCTAAGCACACCGACGGCTCTCACAAACTTCACCATCCCCCCAATCACACAACCAATCACAATGACCGCCACGGTCACCAACCCCCAGTCACCCGCTTGTAAGGCAATGATCATCAATCCTCGTCCTCAACCTTGGTTTTATCCCAAAAGAACAAAAAGAAAATAACCGCGATCCCCAAAGCCATTCCTGCGGGCAACATCCAGTATTCTTTCCACTGATCCATTGTGGACCCAATCAATCCCTGGTCAACCCCCTCAGGCATTTTCACCGAAAACATCTGCATAAGTTTTTCAATAAAGCTCAAATCAGATGGCCCACGCGCTTCTTTGATAGCCTTTTCAAGAGGAACAAACCCCTTCACGCCATTACCATAACCTGAAAAATCAACCTGAACTCCAAACAACTTACTCGGTACTTGGTAGAAAATTCCAAAGGCAATCGCATAACCCACATACATTCCCAATCCCTGCGTGAAGAACACCAATAGACCCTGAGCTTGGCCCCTGATTTTTTTCGGCGCTACGCTATCGGTATACATAAAACCGGTGACAAAGAAAAAATCATAGCAAATCCCATGGAGGGCAACTCCAACAAACAACATCCAAATAGCCTGCTCTGGAGCACCGAAAGCAAAAAGCACGTACCTCAAAACCCACGTCATCATTCCAATCAAAATCATCCACTTGACCCCTAATTTCCTAAAGAAAAAGGGAATCAACAACATGAAGAAGATTTCCGAAATTTGCCCCAAAGTCATGGTCGATGCCTCTTGCAAAAAACCACTATTCTGAAGGTAGTTGGCCGTAAGACCATAGTAGTAAGCCAATGGCACACAGATAAGGGTTGAGCAAATGACAAACACCAAAAATCCCGGCTTTTTCAAAAGCGAAAAAGCATCCACCATCAACAATGCTCTCAAATTAATTGGCTCTCCCTTAGCTGGCGCAGGGGTATGAGGAAGGCAAAACGAGAATAACCCCAAAGCCAAAGACGCTCCCGCAGCCACATAAAACATCTCAAACTTTGACGACCACCCCAAAACACCCACCACCAAACCCGCCACAATCCAACCAACCGTCCCCCAAACCCGAACTTTCGGGAATTCGAGGCGGCTCAAATTTGCAAACGCGATCGAATTCCCCAAACCCAAGGTCGGCATAAAGCAAAGCATATTCCCAATGATCAACCACACCATGAGCTTGCCATTGGCTTCCTCACCAGCAACAGAGCCAGGAATCAAATATAAGAACAACGCACCCACCAGAAACATCACGCCCATCACAATCTGTGATGGAAAAAACCGATCTGCAATCAGGCCCAAGAACAAAGGAGCAATCATTGCCGCAATAGGCGCCGCCCCATAAGCTCCGGCAGAGAAACTACCCAATCCATTGCTTCCCAGACACAATCCCAAGGTCGCAAACCAAGACCCCCACACAAAGAACTGCAGGAACATCATCACAGACAACCGAAAAGTTGCCCCACTATTATTCGAATAACTCATAACAAAAAAATAAATGATCTACTTTACTCACCCCGCCGCCCCCTCATCCAAAAACCACCCCATATTCTCATGCTTTTGCAAAAAACTCGCCGGCACATCAGCCGACATCTCGCCTTCCATCGATCTCTTCACAATCTCCTGCTTCCCCTCACCACGCGCCATGAGCACCACCCGCTTCGCATCTAAAATCGTCCCCACCCCCATCGTCATCGCATGGGTCGGCACATTCTCCACCCCACCAAAATCATCCGCCGCATCCTCTACCGTCCGCTTTGCCAATTCAACACGACGCGTCCGACTCTCCAACTCACTCCCCTTCTCATTAAAGCCAATGTGCCCCTCTCCCCCGATACCTAAAAGCTGCCAGTCAATTCCACCTGCGGCCCGAATCGCCTCCTCGTATTCCCCCGCCGCACGCTCCGCGTCCTCAGGCTCCGATGGAGGAACGTTCACATTTCCCTCCACCACATCCACATGGTCAAACAAGTTCACCCACATCTCCGCCCAATAGCTTCGCTCATGATCCCTCCCCAACCCCTCATACTCATCCAAATTAAAACTCACCACATTCGCAAACGACAACCCCTCCTCGCGATGCCGTCTGACCAACTCTGCATAGAGCGGCAACGGCGTCTTCCCCGTCGCCAATCCTAAAATAGCCATCTTTCCCTCCGCCGCCCGCTCCCTAATCAACTTCTCCACCTCGTCAGCCAACGACACACAAAGCTCCTCGGTCGAACCGACATGCGCAATCTGGGATCCAAACTCAACTTTCTTCACAGCAATCGAAATAGCTTCTCCGCGAAAGTCGTATCCTGAATCAACAATTGATCAAGATTCTCTTTTGCGATCTCCTCCCAATTCGCTAAAGACAGTCAAAACAACGAACGACCCATGGAAACAAATAGACGCAATATTCTCAAAACCGGCACCGCCGCGACCGCCGCAGCAGCCCTCCCCAACATACTTAAAGCTCAAAACACCCCCGACACCATTAAAGTTGGCATCATTGGCTGTGGTGGACGTGGAGGTGGCGCTCTCAGCCAAGCCCTCAGCGCCGACAAAAATGCCATGCTATGGGCCATCGGCGACGCTTTCCAAACCGGTATCGACAACGCCGTCCGTATCGGCTCTCGATTCAAGGAACGCAATCAAGCCCCGAAAGACCGCCAATTTCTCGGACTCGATGCCTACAAAAAAGTAATCGAATCAGGAGTCGATGTTGTCCTCCTCTGCACCCCCCCTCATTTCCGTCCTCAACACCTCCGCGCAGCTGTTGAAGCCGGCAAACACGTCTTTGCCGAAAAACCAATGGCCGTCGACATGCCCGGTATCAAATCCGTCATCGAATCTGCCAAACTCGCCAAAACTAAAAACGTCGCCATCCAACACGGATACTGCTGGCGCTTCCACCCAGGCACTCGCGAAGCCTACCAAAAAGTCCTCGCCGGTGAACTTGGACGCGTCGTCTCAGTCTATGGCACCTACCTTTCTAGCCCCGTCTCTGCTCTCGCCAACGGAATCAAAAAACCAGACGGCATGGGCGACGTTGAATGGCAAATGAACTGGTGGCAAAACTTCGAATGGCTCAACGCCGGTCCCCTCGTCGAACAATGTATTCACACCGTCGACAAGGTCGCCTGGGCCATGGGTGACATCGACCCGGTCGCCGCCGTCGCCACCGGAGGCCGCAGCCATCGCGATGACCAATCAAACATTTGGGACCACCACCACATCGCCTACGAATACCCCAACGGTGTCATGGCACACGTCGGCCAACGCCAAATGAAAGGCACCTACGGCGACGTCACCGATCGTGTTTACTGCGAAAAAGGAACGATGTACTCACCCGGCCGATGTAAAATCGTCAACACCGACGGAAAAACGACCTGGCGCTCAAAGCCAGCCGAAGTCGATGACATGTATCAAGTCTGCCACAACGAATTTTTTGCCGCCCTCCGCGCCGGCAACATCATCAACACCGGGGTATACATGGCGAAATCCACTGCCCTCGGACTCTTCGGTCGCGAAGCCGCCTACACCGGCAAACGAATCAAGTGGGCCGACTACTGGAACGACACTTATGACTACGCTCCAGACGATATCAAATTCACCGACTCCTTCCCCGTCGCTCCCGCCCCAATCCCCGGAAAACCTCGAGTTCACACTCAACCATCCCGATAAACGGCAACTCAACTCACAAAGCGCACGGACAACCCGTGCGCTTTTTTTGTTTTCGGATCACCTTTTCCGGAAGAAATTAATCACCACAACCTCCCAACCAATAGCAAGCGATTCCAATGAAGCATCCCATTCTAATCATCCTCCTCGCCATTTTACCGGCCACTCTCACAGCTCAATTAGAGCAATTCCCAGGAGGCCCGAACGCCTCCGACGATAAAACCACTATCTCCACCATCACCCCCTCGGTCACGACCATCAAACCCGGCGATACGTTCCATGTCGCGCTGACTCTGAAAATTCCAAAAGACTTCGTCGCCTATTATTCCAATCCGGGAACAGTTGGAGACCCTCCAAAGGTCAGTTGGAAAATGCCTGAAGGATTCACCGCTTCCCCCACTTTATTCCCGTTACCCCAAAAAATTACGAAAATCCAACCGGTTGACGATATCGCTACTCCTGTAACGTCCTATGGATATCAGGGCACAGCCACCTTCCTTTTCGAAATCAACTCCAACAACAACCTTCCCCTAAACACAAAACAAACGATATCGGGAACCGCAGAGTGGCAAATCTGCAGCAAAGACACATGCCTCCCCGAGGAAAAGGAGTTTTCCTTCACAGTCCAGACAGCCGACTCTAACTCACCCAACCAACCAGATCTTTTTGAAAAATCCAAAAGCCAACTCGCCAGCGATTCCTCGGACTGGCAAATCACCTCAACCGAAAAAGACGATCAAATTAATCTCTTCGTCATCGCCCCCCCAGGAGCCACCGTCAGGAAGCCAATCTATTTCTTTTCATCCGACCGCCAAATTGATTCCCAAATAGATCAAGACGTTAAAATTTCCGATCAAACGATCACAATCTCAACCTATAGAAACCGAGGACACGCATCACTCCTCATTGATGGAGTTCAACCTCTACCTGGATTTTCTGGACTCCTCACCTATCATGATGACAGCGGAAATAGAAAAGGGATCGTTCTCTCATCCATCAAAGACGGCACCAAGGTCAACTCTGCTATCGCCACAAAAGCCGCCTCCAAGTCTAGCCACCTAGGATTCATTGAGGCAACAGACGAAGACCGAACACGCGGCGCCCAGTTCTACGATGCCGACGCCAAGCTTCCACTCCTCAAACATGACGGCAAAGCCGAAGAAAAACTCGGCTACTTCCTTGGAATGGGCTTCCTCTTCATCGGAGGCCTTCTCCTAAATCTCATGCCTTGCGTCTTCCCCGTCCTAGGACTGAAAGTCATGGGCTTTGTCTCCCAATCAGGTGAGGACACCTCAAAGATCAAAAAGCACGGCCTCATCTTCACCCTTGGACTAGTCGCCGCCATGTGGGTCCTCGCAACTGTAGTCATCGCTTCGGGGCTAAAATGGGGAGACCAACTGAACAACCCTACTTTCCTCGCCTCCATGATTATCCTATTCTTCCTCATGGGGCTAAACCTTTATGGCCTCTTCGAAATTGGAACAAAACTCACTAGCGTTGGGGCTGAATCGCAAAACAAGAAAGGCTACTCCGGCTCCTTCAACTCAGGAATCCTTACGACCTTGGTCGCCACTCCCTGTTCTGGCCCTTTCCTAGGCACCGCAATGGCCTTCGCCACCTCTCTCCCCCCTTTCCAAGCGTTCATCGCCTTCACTATTTTCGGCCTAGGTATCGCATCACCCTATCTCCTCCTCTCTTTCTTCCCCGCACTCATCCAAAAACTCCCCAAACCTGGCCCCTGGATGACCGTTTTCAAACAAATCATGTCATTCTTCCTCTTCGCTACGGCCGTTTTCTTTATGAGAGCCTACATGCGAATCGTCGGAGATTCTCACTTCAACTTCTTCCTCTTCGCGCTCGTGCTCATTGCTCTCGGAGCCTATATCTATGGGAAATGGTCTCCCCCTCATATCTCAAGATTTAAAAGATACATCACTGGATTCGCTCTAGGTGGCCTCCTTGTCATCGGAGGGACTGTCTGGGCTATAAATACCGCAAAACGCCCCTCCGAGACCAAACTAGTTTGGCAAGAATGGTATCCTGGTATTGTGGAAGAACATCAGGCCAAAGGACAAATCGTCTGGGTCGACTACACCGCCGACACATGACTCATTTGTCATCAAAATGAGCGCCGTGTGTTCTCAAACCAACAAGTCCTCGCCCGCCTTAAGGAACTCAATGTTCTTCTAGTAAAAGCAGACAAAACCATCAAACAATCGGAAATCAACGCCGATATGGCTCGCTACAATCGCGTAGGCCTCCCTCTCAATATCATCACACCCGGAACGCCGGGAGAAAAAGGAATCGTCCTACCCGAGCGAGTCCTGATTGAACACGTGAACCAAGCACTGGATCTTGCCTCAAGTCTCTCAAAAAAATCATCCTCCTCACTTCCCACGAAATAAGAACATCACTCCCCCCGCTCTTCCTCAATCCGCCTGAGTAAGTCCCGAGC
>JAHDGN010000492.1 GCA_020627645.1 Akkermansiaceae bacterium | reverse complement strand
ATGTGGATCGGACTTCGGAATTGATGTCTAAGTTTCGTGAGCTGGAGAAAAATGATGACACTTCGTTGGCGATGATTCTTAAAATTGCTTTTCCTTTAGAAGGAGAGAGGAGGAATCAAGTGGAGGTTGTGGAGTTTTTGAATTCTGGGTGGGTTGTGGGATTTGATTCGAAGAAGGAAGTGAATGCTCAGTGAGATGAACGAAAATTTTCAGTCACCAGTTGATAAAGCACTGAGGTTAAATCTGGACCGGACGGTTTACGGAACCTTTGCGGAGATTGGAGCAGGTCAGGAGGTAGCCAATTGGTTTTTTAGAGCTTCGGCCACTGCTGGAACAGTCGCGAAATCGATCTCGGCTTATGATATGACGATTAGTGATGCGTTGTATGGGAAGACCAAGCGGTATGTGTCTCAGGACCGAGTGGTGGACATGGTGAATTATGAGTATGATCTTTTGGAGGAGAGGTTAAAGGAGGAGAAAGGAAAGGGGTGTCGATTTTTTGCATTTGCTAATACAGTGAGGGCACGTGGGTATCAGGATACGGAAGAGTGTCATGGGTGGTTGGCGGTGAAGTATCAGATGCAACCTGGAGCGGAAGCTGGAACGGTCTTGCTACATGTGAGATTGTTGGACGAGGAGAATGTTGATCAGATGGAAGCGTTGGGTGCGTTGGGGGTGAATTTGATCGATGCGGCCTTTCATCACGGGAGAGATTTGCGAAATTTTATTCGGTCGTTAGTTGATTTTATTCCGCCGGGGAGAGTGGAGATTGATATGCTCAAGTTTTTGGGTGAACCGTTTACGATGGTGGACAATCGAATTTGTGCGTTGGAGTTGGTGAGGCAGGGGATGACACCTGCGACGGTGTTTCTGCCGGATGGTGAGGTGGTGCAACCCGGTGAGGCATTTTATAAGACGCCGTTGTTGGTGTTGAGGGGCAGTTTTTTGCCGGTGACTAATCTACATTTGGACATGCTGCAGCAGGCGGGGAAGGTGTTTCCGCCGAAAGATCTCGATGAGGGTGTGAAGCCGTATCGCGAGGTTTGTGAGGTGTCGTTGAGTAACCTATTGCGAGATGGAGAGGTTGATCTTTTGTCGTTTATTGATCGTGCGGATACATTGCAGTCTTTGGGGAAGGTGGTGATGGTTTCGAATTGCCCGGAGTTTCATCGGGTTGCGGCGACTTTACGTTTGTATACTCGGGAGGCGATTGGGATGGTTTTGTCGATTGGGTTGTTGAACGAGTTATTCAAAGAGAAGTGGTCGGAAAATTTATCGGGAGGAATTCTGGAATCGTTTGGTCGTTTGTTTAAGAACGAGCTAAGCTTGTTGGTGTATCCATGGAAGAATCGGAGTCAGGGTGAGTATGTGACTGCGGATAATTTTTTGGTGCCTGATCATTTGAAGCATCTTTATCGGCATTTTTTGGAGAATGGGATGATTTCGGATATTGGATGTGGGAATGAGGAGTTGTTGGAGATGACTGGGCGCGAGGTGCTGCGTGCTGCTCGGGAGGGGCGTGAATGGGAGAAGTGGGTTCCGGAAGAGGCGAGGGGATTGGTGAGGGGGGCGTTGTGAGGCTTGTTGTTCAACGAGTGTCAAGTGGGAGTATGAGCTTGTGGCTTAGGATTAGATTGGGGGCTTGAGTGAAGTGGATCGTCAAGGGACTTGTCTCAGGTTCTAGGAAGGGAAGTCACGGTGCCAAAGGAAGGTCTCTATTGAAGCAGACGGTGGGCTTGACCTTTTGATGGGGCTGGGGATGATCCGGGGGTATGGGATTACTCGATGTGACGGCAATTTTGCTGACCTTGGCGGCGGTGTTTGGATACATCAACTTGAAGGTGTTCAAGTTGCCGACGAGTATCGGGATTTTGTTGATTGGGTTGGGGTTGAGTGTGGTCCTTGTGATCTTTGGGGGGGCTAGGGGTGGGAGGAATCGATTTCAATTTAGTGGTGATGAATGGGATGCTGAGTTTCCTGCTGTTTGCGGGAGCTCTCCACGTCAATTTGGGAGATTTAAAGGAACAGAAGTGGGTGGTGGCGATTTTGGCGAGTTTGGGACTGTTGGTGTCGACATTTTTGGTGGGGACGGCGTCCTATTTTATTTTTGGATGGTTGGGGTTTGAGATTTCTTATTTGTGGTGTCTGGTCTTTGGGTCGTTGATTTCGCCGACGGATCCGGTGGCGGTTTTAGGAATTTTGAAAAAGGTGGGGGTTCCGAAGAGTTTGG
>JAHDGN010000491.1 GCA_020627645.1 Akkermansiaceae bacterium | reverse complement strand
AGGCCGTAAACCCCTTGCTACTACTTGGATGCAACTCATTAGTTGACGCGAATGGCGAGGAGGGCTAGACCTGAGAATATACCGACATGGGAACCTCCCGGGAAACTGCCATTATTGTTTTGTCGGCTAGCGATGTATTTGAGGAGTTCTTTGAGAATTAGGTCTGTTTTATCGCATTGTGAGGGGTAGGTTTCGGAGAAGTCTCCATACTTGGTGCCGATATCGAGAGAGGTGGTTATTTTTTCTGAGTCTCTTTTGATATCGAGAGAGAGTTTACCGTTCCATTTTCCTCCAGCCACCTGACTTTCGGCGAGGGCGTTGCCGAAGGCGATCAAAGGTCCTTCGCCTCCAAATTTTCCTGGGCCATAGCCGTTGATATGTGGTTTGGTGAAGGCTTTGCCATTTGCGCCGACGATGAGGTCTCCTACTTGTAACTTTCCATGGGCTGGGGTGTTTTTGAAGACGTGCTGAATGACGAGGTATTCTGGGTGTTTTTCGGTCAGTTTTGCTCGAGCGCCGGTAATTCCGAGATTGATGAAAAAGCCGGAGACTTCGGCGTCGGGTCCTTGATTGGTGGTGAGCTTCCATGGAGAACCTTCCGCTTCGTTCCAGTTGACGGCTTGGGTAGCGGGGGTGAAGGCGGTGAGTGCCGCGATGGTGGTTGGTAGGAATTTTTTCATGATGGGTGTGTTGGATGTTCTGAGCAAGTAGGCTGGAGATATTCTACTATTTATTTTTGTTATAATTTTTGGGTGTCTTCCAGCAAGCGTTTCTTTGGTTAGTTGGTGAGAAATTGCTATTTTTACAGATGAACTTTGGAAGCTTATTTTTGCGCGCATAAAAATGTGCATATGTATCTATCATGATATCGAGGTTACTTTCAGCGTATTTTTGCGATTGGATCTTGATGATGGATCTTTCGCCTGAGTGAGAGTTGCCTGGGTCTTCAATGGCCATTTTATCGATGATATGGGAGAAATTCATCTAGTGAGATTCATCGATGAAGTGTCGTCAGACCTGAAGGGTATTAACTCCTTTTACGCTAGATCATAATTTCTGTCCGTCCTTTAGGAGGCGTTTTTTGAGCTGATTGTAGTCGACTTCTTGAACAGGAATATTGTTGTTGATTGCTTCGACTGCAGCAGTCCCAGAAGATTGTCCTAAGATCATGCCGACTGGTTCCATTCGGATTGAGCCGAAGGCGATGTGTGAGGCTGATAAGCACCAGGGAATCAGGATGTTTGAGCATTCTCCTTTTCGAGGAACGATGGATCGGTATGAGATTGGGTAGGGTTTTCCTTTGAGGCCCATTTGGATGTCCCCCTCATTTTTGAGGTTTCCTTTGTAGAGAACTCTCTGGACGTGGTGGGAGTCCATGGTGTAGGCGCCGAGGCCAATGGAATCGGTTACCTGATTTTTTTTGGGGTTTTGGCGGCATTGGTGCTCAGTCATCACGAAGTCGGAAACCATGCGTCGCCCTTCGCGAACATAGAGGTTGTATGGCCAGTGTTGGTTGTCGGTAAATTCGTCTCGAGGGAGTCCCCAGGGTCGATATTTTTCGCGGATTGGTTTGGGGATGCGAGGGTGGTTTTGAAGGGTCCAGATCAGGCCTAGTTGCCAATCTCGGTGTTTGGCGGCTAGCTTGTCGCGTTGCTGGTGAGTGAGGGTGGTCCAATCCCAGTAATCTTTGTGGGTGGGTGGGAGAGGGCTGTAGTTCATTCCGATGAAGTCGGTGGAAATGCCACCGATGTTGTTGGAATCGGTTTTGCGGTTGGGCATTGGTGAGAATTTAAAAAAGAGACGGTTGAATTTTTTTGGAGCGGCTTCGATGGTGCGAAAAAGGATTTCGTAGTCTTCGGCGTTATATTTTTGGGGTTTTGAGACGGGGACGCGGTTATTCGGGGCATCGGTGAGGCACATTCGATAGCAGAATGCCTGGAGGCGGTGATCGCCTTTGCCGATTTGTGATGAGTCAAATCGGTTGACACCGGGGAGAAGTCCACTTTTTGGGTCGCCAGGGGTGCGGTAGGGGTCGATTCCATTGGGAAGGTTGTTCTGGTGGCCAGGTATGGTGATTGCATTAGAGGCCTCTTGGTATTTGGAGTTGGCTTCACGGCCGACGACGAAGGTCACCTTTGCGGCGGCCATAAGATCGCCTTCATAGGAGGCATCGATAAACATTTTGCCTTTTAGTTTTCGGCCGTCTTCTAGGTTAATAGATGAGATTTTATT
>JAHDGN010000490.1 GCA_020627645.1 Akkermansiaceae bacterium | reverse complement strand
ACTTTGCGTCTTAGCGCCTTTGCGGTTCAAACCCCATCAACCAAAGTCCCATCAAGAATCTAAAATCAATTCTCCAAAACCGAACGAACATCGCGCACACCGAAAAAACAGAAGAGAAATTCCTAAGGATCAGGAAACTACCGTGTCTAAGAGTAAAACGAAGACAACTCGTGTTTCGCAGACCTTAAAATGAAACGAACAAAACTTCTCACCCGCACAAACCTCTTTCTCGCTTTTCTATTAGCGATCGCGATTAGCTACAGCTTCCACCTCTGGAAATCTAAGGAAGGCAGCAACAAGCCGGACTCAAATAAACACTCCAAGATCAAGCTCCTACCAAATCAGCGCACAGATCCCTCTCGGCTAGGTGAACACATTAAACATGAGAGAGGGAACCGCCAGATCGAAGATCTATTCGAACTCTTGGCCTCTTCTCAAGATCAGGAATTCAAAATTTTTCTACGATCATGGCTCATTGATCAATCTCTGAGAACAAACGATCGGGATCTTCTCAAAAAAGCATGGGACACAAACACAGCCCGTCCCGATGACTGGTCTCGTGCGGCACAAATTGACCTCAACTTTGCCTTACAACAAATTTCGACTCTTCCAACCGACGGAAAAACCAACCAGGCATGGGCCGAAGTCATTTCTGGGGTCTCCAAAGTAAACCCAGTCAAAGCAAAAGATCTTCTATCACATCTCGACCCCTCCATAGAGAAAAACTATCCCTCTCTGAGACTCACGATTGCCCTCGCAACGGAAACAATTCAAACCGCTAATCGGCTTCTAGCAGATGAACCAAATCAACAAACCATCGCGACCGCCATTGCCAACCTTGCTTGCACCGACTTTGAAAAATCCCAAAAAATTTGTGATCACCTTAAAAAGTTATCTGCCAGCAACAGGCAATCAGCGACGATCTTATCCCACCTTCAGGCGATTCGCCAAGAACCCGATCTCGCATTTTCAAGAATGACAGAACTTCGTAAGAACTTGGGTGAGGATCGAGCCTATCATGCTCGCATTATTTTTTATGAGCTGTGCAATCAGCATCTAGAACAAGCACTTGATTGGGTAAGCAATCTTGAAATCGGAGCGCCCGATCGCCCCAGGTTGTTCAAAAACGCCGCGCAATCAGTTTACCAAAAAAGAGGCATAGAAGGTTTGGCCAGCTACCTGAATCAACACTCCACCAATGAGTCGACTGCTGGAGGCTACCTAGCCCAAATGGTCCGAAATAACCCTGAATTTTTGACATCAGAAAACCTCAACCTGCTAAAGGAACTCATGCCCAACGACGACCAAAATCGAACCTATGAGTGGGCAAGCGACTTAATGAACAAAGTTCAGTCCTCGATCAAAAAAGTTTCCCCCTCTCAACTTCTCGAAAGCTTAAAGAACAATCCTTTTGAAGGAGAAATGAGGTCGAATGCCCCTGAAATCATGATCGCCAAAATACGTGCTTACCAGATGGCATCCAGTAATCTTGAACAGGCCTTCCAACTACTTCGAACAAGCGAAAGAGCGACCGTATCATGGGCAGGGCTAGCTGATCCGTTGAAAGAAAAAATCAATAATTTTGGCGTACAAGATCGAGCGAACAACCTCGTCGATCGCTTTCTTAATCGCAAATAGGATCATCACCAAAGAGGTCTAATCATCAAGCAAACCTCTGCATCACTCTGCGACCTCTGCGCCTCTGGGGTAAAAAAACCACACCCCCCCCTCAACCCAGCAACCAAGATCCAAGCCCCTCAACTCAGCTCCCACAACCAAAGCAAAAAACCTTCTTAACTTTGCGTCTTAGCGCCTTTGCGGTTCAAACCCCATCAACCAAAGTCCCATCAAAAATCCACTCGCAGGGCCGTCTCATCACAGTCACCCGTCGTCTCAAAGCAGCACCTTCCTCAAACAACAGCCCCCCTATCCATATCCGAATACGGATAAGCACCCTCCGCCACCAACCTCTTCAACAAAGCCTCACCTCCGTTCTCACGAGCGTAATTCATCTCCGATCGATGAATCTCCATCACCACCATCACCCCAAAAGAAGAATGAGCCGCTTCAACACGAAAACCATCCAAGATAAAACATTTCCCCCCAATACCCTCCATCTCCTCGGGAAATTCACAGGTCTCATGAGGATTGAGCCTTGCCTGCTCAGCGTAGGGACCAAAGGTATTGAGAATCGCATTAATCTCAGAATGCGCTCTTCCAAAATCTGTCCCCTCATCCTTCG
>JAHDGN010000489.1 GCA_020627645.1 Akkermansiaceae bacterium | reverse complement strand
CTAGTGTGACCAGAGATGAAACGAGCGAAATGCGAATCAAGTTTTTTGAAACCATTCGGGCTATCAATCAGAGGTGGTGAGTGTTCGCAACCGAAAATTCTCACCGCACATCCAGCTATAAGCAGTTTTCAGGGATTGAGGTTGGTGACAGATCAAAAAACTGGAAATTGCAGTTCGTTTTTTGAGCAAGAGGTGAGCTCTATTGGACGGTTCCCATGTCTTATTTGAGCTCCCAAGACGAAACGATTTGAGCGATTAGGTGACTCCTAGTATGGTTACGGGCAACCCTGTAGTAGGCAGATTTTTGGAGACAGACCTTTTCGAGCCACCGGCGAGAAGCTTTGTTATATGGATCGATTCGGAGAACTTGGTAGAATTTTTTCTCGGCTTGATCGAAGAGTCCCAGATTGTAGAGACCTTCCCCTTTGTACAGTAGTCGACGAACTTGGTCGACATTGCGCAGATGGTTGGAGCTCAGGGCTGGGTTTGTTCTGATCGGATCGTTTAGGTATCGCGTCAGTCGTTTTACCTTCTGGCTGCTAGATGGGTTGAGCTTGATCGCTTCTTGGTAGACTTTTCGGGCTTCTTGATATTTTCCGACCCTGGTGAGGGCCTGGCCATAGGCGACAGCAGCATCTGATAGATGTTGTTGGAGAGATTTTTGAAGTCTCGCGGTGGCAGTTCCAATGGGGAGATTTGTTAAGGCCTTTTTGTAAGTTCGGTAGGCCGTTCCGTATTTCCCTTTTGCATATGCCTTACGCCCCTCGAGGAGCATTCTGTGAGACTGGTGGGTGGCAAGTTGTCGGCGAACAAGTTCCTGTTTTTCAAGGGGCGATTGTGCTTGCAGAGAGGGAGAAATCAGAGGGGTTAGGCAGAGGGTGAGAGCTAAGAGCGAGCGCTTGCTGATGGCCATTGTTGATCGTTTTTTCATAGGATTTTAGGTGTGGATGTTCATTTGGTAGTTATATTGATTCGATCTGTTAGTTCGTTTTCCAGATTTTAAAAGAGGTGGTGCCTGGTCACTAGATCGCTGCAAGATTAATCACAGAGGTGGTTTCAGCAGGTTGGTCTTTATTCCACCGTTTGTCCTATTGTTAAAGATGGGTTTTCGTCGAGGACTCGTTGGACCAGTCTTTGTTTTTCGGTCAGAGGAAGGTTGACTTGTTTGACAATTTTGAGAAGTTTTTCGCCTTCAATAATCTCGCTTAACATGCCGCTTTGAATGTTTAAAAAACGTTCCAGGATCGTAATTCGTTTTTTGTTTGATTGAAGGAGATTGAGTAACTGAGGAAAGGTGTCGTTGTATTCACGTCTGATCGTGCCGATGTTAGCGGCGTACGCGGCGATGATCGAATCATTGACTTTCCCTTGGACGTGGTTGTTTTTTAGCCATTGAAAGCTACGGTTTGCAAGATGAGCGTCTTGCCCTTCAGACGGGTGTTCCATGTCTTTGCGGTTATGAATCATGATGATTTCGATGATCGTTCCGTTAGGGTTTTGGTCGTTGGTGTTTTTGATTGTTGAGACTGTCCATTCCATGGCTTCGGTAAAGTTCAGCCTCGCCCAGTATGCTGCACTAAGGGTGGTGATCTTTTTTTTGAGTGAAGGGGTTTTCGGAGTGACGATGGATTGGAGCTGATCGTGGAGTCTTTTCCAGTTGGGGCTATTTTTGGACGAGAAAAAAAAGAAGGGTTCGATTGATAGTGTGGCGAGTTGGGGATCTCTCATGATAGAGAGCATTGCTTTGGAGTTGGCACGATAAGCGGATCGCATGAGTTCTTTATGAATCTTTTCGGTAGTGAAGCCGAAGTGGCTAAGAGCGTGGGTGTATTGGAAGGGGATTCCTTCCCATGTCATCGTGGGGTCGGGGTGTGAAGTTGCGCTTTTGACGATTTTGAGGTGTGACTGGAATGCTTCTTGTGGATTATGAGTGCTCCAGCCGTCGAGGGCTTCAAGGATCGCGAGATAGGAATAGATGTTGTAGTTGTATTCAGAGATGAGGTATTGGATCGATTCTTTTCCAAGTCGTTGCCCAAGTTGCTGAATCAGAGCAATTTCTTGTTGGCTCAGTTTGTATCTGGCTGAGTCTTGATTTGAGATGGATTCACGTTCTTTACGTGCTGAGCTAAGAAGTTTTTTAATTTCGGGGATCGAGAGGTGTTGAGTTGAGGTGCGGTTATTAGATTGAAGGTTGAATCGGTTTGAAGTGTGGTTAGGGGTAGCAAGGGCATTTGGCTGGGGTAAAT
>JAHDGN010000047.1 GCA_020627645.1 Akkermansiaceae bacterium | reverse complement strand
CCGGTCTTCATGTTGCCAGATGCCAGACCGATGAAAATGTCCGCAAATCAAAAAATCAGCCCCGCGACCATACTTCTCCAAAAATCGTAAACACTCTCTACCCATCCCTCGCCAGACTCTCAACATTTGAAAAGTACGGGATGGAGGCCACAATGCCGTCATGAAAAAATTCAAAGGCACCGGCAACTGAGGCAAAGGAACAGGCACTAAAGTTAAAGCAATCTCCCGAGCCCGATCACAACATTCCTCCGCTGAAATCTGATCAGCATCATACTTTTCCAACACCTTGGCAACCTCGACACGGAATCGAGGCATCTCTCTCGACCACGGAGTCGCATTTTCATAAACTGCATCACCATGCGTCACCAAAATTTTCCCCTCTTCTAACCAACATACCCCCTTACCTTCATACGGATCATGATTGCCCCGCAAAACTTCAAGCTCAATCCCTCTTACCTTCATCTCTCGAACAAGGTCCTCAAACAAGCCACGCGCCTTCTCACCCAAAGCACCCACTGTTCTCGCCTGCCAAACATCTCCAGCCAAAACAACCCGGTCAATTCCCTCCAATAAGCCAACCAACATCTCAACCCCCAACAACCGAGTCGCTGGATGGCCCAAATGTAAATCCGACATCACCAACGTTCTCATCACTCACGCTGCCTCACCGCTTCATACAAACAAACCGCCGCTGACACACTAACGTTCAAGCAGTCCACCTTCCCCTTCATCGGAAAACTCACCAAAAAGTCACACTCCTTTTCAGTTAACTGCCTCATCCCTTCACCTTCTCTTCCCATCACAACCGCCACCGGCCCCTTAAAATCAACTTCATATAACGACTGTTGTGCGCGATCCGAAGTCCCAACAATCCACACCCCTCTCTCCTTCAACCCCCTCATCGTTCTTGCCAAATTCGTCACCTTTACAAAAGGGACACTATCCGCCGCCCCAACTGCAACACGTCTCACCGTGTCCGTCAATCCAACCGACTTATCTTTAGGCGCCACCACAACGTCAACCCCGGCACCATCCGCCGTTCTCAGTAACGCCCCCAGATTATTGGGATCCTGAACACAATCCAAAATCAACACCAACGGCGCTTCCTTTCCCTCCAAGATCTCCCACAGCTCGTCCTCAGTCAGCGCTTTTGCCTCCCGATCTCCTCGAGGTCTCACATGCCGATTCTCTCTCGCTTCTCCAGCTCGCTTGCGCATGCCCCACATCTACCCCCGAGCTTCCAATGGATCAAAGGTCAAATCACAAAAGAAGCTCCAATCACAAGAATGCTCACTCACCTCAATGAAACATCATCATTTTGGAGACATCCGAATTCTAAAGAATTTTGCAGGTGGAACAAAATCACCCGGAGCCAAGGTGACCTGAACCGTCTGAACCCCATTGTCACTATTCCCAACAACAATCTGTGTCGCTCCTTGATAAATCGTCCACGCTTCCAAATCATTGGAAAACTCAAACAAGAAGTTATGCGTCCCCGCCTTTTCAGACCGTCTCGCATACTGAAATACCTGATCAGAAATACGATGAGCCTCAAGCACATCGGAATGCAAAGAAGGAAACTCAACCGACACCAAATTAATGCTATAGCCGTCACCCGTTCGGGTTCGATAAGGAGAATTCATCACGCTCGAACCATCACTAAATTGATATCCCGTCGCATGCCCACCTTGCCGATGAATAAAATTGTCAAAAGCTACAAAGCCCCAAGACCCCGTTCCGCCATGCTTCAAAGATTGCAGAGGAGTAGGAACTCCCGGGATTTCTGCGGTCCCCCCCAAGGTCGCATTTAAACTTCCAGAATTCGTGATCATACTCAGAACCAAGGAACCTGGCAGTGTATTCTGTAGTCCAACCGAGGAAACTCCACTTCCAGACGCTGTCGCGACCTGGCTCACCCCGACGGAAGTCCCAAACAACGTGTATGCTGTCCCCGCTCCAAATCCATCAGATGAGACCTTAAGTTTCCCACTTCCAATTGGTCCTGGATGATCAAGATACCAAATTTCAGCCGCCCCACGATCACCCCGACTTTGGGAAGCTAAGGTCAATGGCTTGCCCGCATAGGTAATCCCATTCACTTTCCCGCTCCCATTCTGAAAACCATGCTCGACCGAAACTGCCACCACCAGTTTGTCAGCCATGTTGGCATCAAAAGCCCCAATCCCCTCCACATCCAAATATCCAGAACCATCCGCGACTGAAAAACTAGCCCTGTCTCCAACCTCAATCACCCCTTGAGGGGCTCTTCCAACCGGCGTTCGAACCGAAACTTCTGACGAGGCCTCCAACCGAACCGTTCCGATTCGCTGCTCCACTCGATAACGATAAGTCATATTCGGCCAAAGCCCACTGTTAACGAACGTCCGCGAAGACTGCCACCCTGTCGACTTCCCACCAGGGCCACCACTCAATTCCGTGAACCGATACTCCACCTCACCACTTCCTCGGGAATTGGTTGCCGCAGTCATCGTCACCGAATACGGGCTCTCAGCTCGAGGAGGGGTCGAAAACGCAGCTCGATCACGCCCGTATTCAAGACGCAAAAACTCCTGCCAATTACTCAAAAGATCTCCATCAAGATCTCCCCACGGATGCAGGGCACTCAACTGCCCACTGCCCCACGCCCACTCATCATAGTCGACACTCTTACCTGTGACATGAAGATTATGATCTGGAATAGAAAAAATAAACGCAGTCACAGCCGAAACTTCAATCCTCATCCCTCCATTCGGAGTTGAATGATCCCTTGCCGGCTGATTATAAATTGCCTCTTCATGAGTCTGAGCAAGAGCAAACCACCACTTATTTGCATCCAATAGCTTTCGTAAGGCGACTGGATCAAACGAAACCCCCATCCCAACAAACCCCATTCCCATCGCGTGTGATCCATGCGTATCAACAAAACTTTTGGGGAAATCACCAATCATCTTCGAATAATTTCTAGCACGATTTCGATAAGTCGCGTCTTGATAAGGAGAAAGATAGTGGGAAACCGCAGCCGCTCCAGTTCGTCCCATATCTGCATAATCATTGTCCCTCCCAGGCGGCACCGATGCTCCATACCAAACGTAACCATTCCCTCCCGTTCCCCGTTCAAGAAAATCGTATGCAGCATCAAGCTGGTTTCGACTCACCGGTAATCCACAACGCTGAATCAGCGCCAATGAAAGAGCACCTTGTCCCGTCGTCATCGCCATTGGACCATATCCATCAAACCCAGGATTATGCCCCCACCCACCATCTTGATTATCCTGACCGGACGGCGGTGGAGTAGAATTACGATACTGCGACCACAAAAGAAATTCTCTGACCTCATTCAACTCCCCAATCACCCATGATTCACCAGTCGCCAAATAATATTCGGACAAAAAAATCGCTGCGGCCATCCCATTCCAATTACTCAGAACCCCACCATCCGCACGACCTCCTGGAGGCCGCGCGGTCAAATTCGCATGAAACTCCGCCAACCGACGCGCCGCAGCCATCTCTCGAACTCCCCCATCACTCAAAAGTGCCAACCCCGCAAAACAATTACTAATAGGACTACCCCAAGAACCGTTATAATACTGGCGCTCCAACAGAAAATCCAAATTCTCTCGCAAAATAAGCGCACTCTTTGGACAATCCTCAGGATACGTCGGGCGATAAGACCCATACCGCTTCCCGATCACGACAGGCACGTTGAGTGTCTGGGCTCCCCTCCGAACCCGCAGGGTAATCGTGCCAGACCCTCCACTTCCCTGAGCCTTCTCAAGTTCAACCGCGAATTCCCCAATCGGCCCCCGAGCCCCAAACACTTCTTCCCCATAACCATTTTGATGCGATTCCTGAAAAAGACCCTCCGAAGTCCCAATAATCACATCTCCCGAAAAAATCCGCCCGGCGGCAGGAGCGTTAGGAAAAACATATTTAACCTTAAGTGCCTTGGGCTCAGTCTCATCAAATAGAACTCGAATCCCTGTAATTCCTAAATTATAGAACCAGCCACCCGATACCGCATCATCTTTATTGACCTGATCCGTCTCAACCCACGGCAACCTAGATTCCAAAGGAGTATTCTCGTCATAAACAACTTGCCCATAACCGCTTAACGAAAAGACGACCCAAGCAAGGAAAACATAAAGATATTTGAAACCTTGTCCCATTTTGAAAAACTATGCAGTTTCACAACAAAATCAAACGATTAATTATTTTATAACAACACAACTACCATACCAAAGGACCTATAAAAATAAGATGATGAATCGGATGTATTTAAGACATTTTAGAGAATCCCGCCTTGATCAAAAAAACACCAGACATCCAAACGGAACCCCAACAAACTATCCCATCTTGAAACTCAGAAGATCTCGATCCCCAGCTAACTCTCTCAGTTTCTCAATCGCCCGATTCTGAATCTGCCTGACTCGCTCACGACTCACGCCAAACATCTGGCTCAAATCCTCCAGTGTCTTTTTCTTTCCACCCAAACCAAACCTTGAACTAACAATTTCATATTCCCGATCATTCAGCCCCAAAAGCAACTCCTCCAAACTTCCCCCCTCAGTTTTACGTCGAATAACTTCAGCTGGATGCTCGACCTCTTCATCCTGAATAACCTCAGAATATGTCAGCGTATCACTCTGATTCACGGGAGCATCCAAGGATACCGGAGTCTGCTCTGATCTCTTAAGGAACTTCAACTTCTCCTCCGAAACTCCCACCTCCTTAGCCAATTCAGAAGCCTTAGGCTTGCGCCCGAACCTTCGATACAAAGTGTCCTCAGCACGGCGAACAGTCACAAGCTGATTCACAATATGAATAGGCAAACGAACAGTCCGCCCTTGATTGGCTAAGGCCCGTCGAATCGACTGAGCAATCCAAAAACCCGCATAAGTACTAAACCGAACACCCTTCTGACAATCAAATTTCTCCACAGCCTTCACAAGTCCAATGTTTCCCTCCGAAATCAAATCAACCATCGGAACCCCATAACGGGAGAAACTCTTGGCAATTTTCACCACCAATCTGAGATTTGACAAAATCATCAACTCTCGGGCGCTCGCATCACCCTCCAACACCCTTTTTCCTAGATCTCTCTCTTCATCAGGTGAAAGCAACTTCGCCTTCGAAATTTCACACATATACAATCTGACACTTGAATCCTTTATCTCACTCATTTCTAAGTTTTCTTAAACATGAAGCGTGTGCACACGACGGGGACACCCCCTTTTCACTACCCAATGACGGAACTCCCACGAAAGGTTACCAAAAATTTGAAATTTATTTTTTTTGATGAAATTCCACCTCGATATTCCACCCCAAAACCACCCCTAGATTGAGAAATTTTTGGGGCCCTATTCAAAGACAGACAAGGAAATATTCCCTTTATAAATTGCTTTATCGTCATATTCAAAAAAGACAACAAAGCACCATGAAGATTTGTCTCAAAAAAATATTCTTTTTTGATCCCTTATCAAAAAACACCCATTCATTGAATGGCTCTGGCAAAGGATGTCCCTCCATAGCCCATCCAACGAACGAAATCACCAACACCTCAAAATCGTAGCCAACTTTTTTGTGGTTACCGACCCCACCTATCACACCCTACCAGATCTGAAAATTTTCAACTAACGATCTCTATCCCAACGTGTTATCATTCATAAAACGATGAACATATTAATAAGACAGTTAAACAGACTCCATTTGTCAGCTCATTTTCCCCGCCCTTAAAGGGTTTGATCATTGTGGCGTGGTAACTGAATAACTGTCGGATTAATATTCCCCATTTTTTTCTCATTCGTCATATCCCTCTGCTGCCTCTTTGAATCCCACGCCGCCAAAGCCCCCCTATCGAACGAAGCCCGATCGAACCGAGCGACAAATATTGTTCAGGGGCTCGTTTCATCAATTTCCTCCAACGTCGAAACGAAAGATAAAAAGACAATCAAAACATACGATGTGACTCTCACTGTAACCTCCGTCATCAAAGGTGACTCGGTCAAACCTAAACAAACTATCCAGATAACCGCTTGGACGACCGTTGCTTCTCCCTATCCTGGACTTCAAGGTCAGGATTGGATTCCTAACAAGGGTGACCTGATCACCTGCTACCTAGGATCGAAAACCAAAGATAATTCTTACAACCCCCTTCAACCAAATGGGTTCACCAAACAAGACGAGATAAATGGTCCCAAAGGTGGCATTAAAACAGAAATTTCCTCTGGCATGATGGGGTTTCGAAACACCCTGGTCTTTTACCTATTTGAAAAGGAAAGAACCATCATGAGCCTATCCTTCGCGAACGAAAAAAGGAATTTCACAGCCACCGGCCAGGTTCAACTGTTTGACAAAAATCAGACCGCTGAAGACCTTAAAAAATGGATCAACAACCAACATTCCGACGCCTTGTTTTCCGACGCGCCAACACCCGTTCTTGTGAAACCCATCGAAAAAGAACAAATCAAAATCGAAAAAACAATCAAACGTAGGCGCAAAACAAATCCTACTGACAAAGCAATTTTCGATCAATTCGAAGTCACATTCTCGGTCAAAGAAAAACACATCGCCTCCAAAGATCCCAAACTGGAGGGAATCGAATTTCAGCTTCCCTCATTCAAAGATAAGATTCAGATCTACAAAAAAAGAGACTAGGCAGTCCTTTTAATTTCAGATCGAACGATTTCAGCCGAATCACCGAAGTTTGAGACGATGTTGACAACGCTCCCTTGAAGTCATTCCCAGACAAGATCCTACCCAAAGGGAACCTCCGACAACCTGCTCCCATAAAAGAATGCGTTCAGCTGTTCTCAAAATGAGATGGCCGGACGTGCCCCTCCCCTGGACCGGAACGATTCCCCAACCTGGAAAAACCCAGTAGAACAGCCGCAGGAAAATGGAGCAGAACTCTCAAAATAACGAAAACTGCGTCCTAAAAAATGGCACTCCCAGAATCTGTTTTAGGTTGGCATAAGGAGATCCCGGCTACCCGCAAGTTCTCTCAACTTCTTGATCGCTCTCAGCTGAATCTGTCTCACTCTCTCACGACTCACCCCAAGCATCTGACTCAAATCCTCCAGGGTCTTTCTCTTCCCTCTCAAGCCATATCTCAAAGTAACAATTTCATACTCCCTCTCATCTAACCTCGACAACAGATTTTCAACCTTTTCACCTTCGTCCTCACGACCAATAATTTCAACCGGGTGATCTTGCTGATCATCTTGAATCATCTCGGAAACCGTCATCCTGTCACCTTCGCCAGCTGGGGAGTCTAGGGAAACCAAACTCTGCGCTGACCTTCTTAGAAAATTTAACTTCTTTAGAGAAACTCCTGCTTCGGCAGCCAAGATAGATTCATCTGGTTGATGCCCCAACTTTTGAAACAAGGAATTTTCAGCCTCTCGAATGTCCGACAATTGATTGATCACATGAATCGGCAAACGGACAGTCCTCCCTTGATTCGCAACGGCCCGACGAATTGACTGTGAGATCCAGAAGCTTGAATAGGTGCTGAACCGAACACCCTTTCGATAGTCAAATTTCTCAACTGCCCTAAGCAAACCAATATTTCCCTCAGAAATCAAATCAACCATCGGAACCCCGTAGGAGCAATATCTCTTCGCAATCTTCACAACCAACCTCAGGTTGGACAAAATCATCTGTTCTCTCGCTTGCGAATCTCCCTCCGAAATTCGCTTCGCTAGCTCCCTTTCTTCTTGCGCCGAAAGCAACTTAGATTTTGCAAGTTCACGCATATACAACCTAACACTAGAATCCTTATTCTCGTTCATTTTTAATCGATGGTAGATGTGAAGCGTGTGCAAAATTCGAAACGGCCTACCTTCGGTCTTAGGTAATGAATTTTCTTGAAGCAACGGTTCCCTGAATGGAGAGCCAAGTCCTTAAAATTTGAGACATCTTTCACTTGGGAACTTCTATCTCAAATACCCATGTTCAGGATGAATTGATCAAATGATTTACTAAGACACAAAATAACCACTTTCGTTTTCACCCGCTATAACTGAGCAGCCTCGGATTCTATTGTCAGAAAATGAAATTAATTGCCATAAATCCAAAAATTGACCCTCCCACAAGGATCTGATGAAGACTTCTACTTCGATACCGGAACCACCAAAGTTCCTAACCTGCTTCCTTCAAAAGGATGACACCAATAAGATCTAAATTAAAGATCGTTGAGTATCAGGAGAAAGCACAATCTCACTCAAGGGGACCTAATCGACGCCAAAAACAGTTCTCGGCTCGAAAAGACCAACCAAAAACGGATCATGGAAATGCTCGGAATGAGTCACCTGCCCAAGAGAGTAAACTAAAAAAAACGGCACGTTTGTATCTATGGTGATCATCTAACTTTCCCCAGAACTCAAAAAAGGCCTCCATTCTTTGGAGGCCCAACTTCAAACAAAGAAGCACTTAAAAAAACGACTTGGCTACGTCATCGCAAACCTCACCGCATTACGATCAGCTAAGAATTTTCTCATTTTCTTGATCGCAACATTCTGAATCTGCCGAATTCGTTCACGGCTCACACCAAAGGTCTTACTAACCTGCTCAAGAGTCTGTGCCTTTGACCCGGTTAAACCAAATCGCGCACTCACAATATCGGCTTCTCGCTGATTGAGAATTCTCAACATTTCCTCTAGCTCCGCCGCATCAGTCTTAGAAATCAACTCTTCTCCGGGATCCAACATCTTTTCATCACTAATCACTTCGGCATAGGTTAGACTTGAATCGTCTCCAACAGCCGAGTGAATCGAAGTAGGCCGCTGAGCCGCCTGTTTCAAAAAACTCAATTTCTTCACCGGAATACCAACCACCCCGGCAAGTTCGTCACTCGTAGGCTCCCGCCCCATCTCATCCGCTAAAGAGGCCTCAATCCTCCGGATCTTTGCCAACTTGTCGACCAAATGAATCGGCAACCGAATTGTTTTCCCCTGGTTTGCTAAAGCCCTCTTGATGGCCTGCTTAATCCACCAGCCCGCGTAGGTGCTGAGTTTCCCCCCTTTCTCGGGATCAAAACGCTCAACAGCCTTCATTAGACCGATGTTTCCCTCCGAAATCAAATCGACCATTGGAACTCCATAACCAGAATAATCCCTGGCCATTTTGACGACTAATCGAAGATTTGCACGGATCATTGTTTCACGCGCTTTCTCATCTCCCCGCTTAATCCGATCAGCTAATTTGATCTCCTCATCGGCGGTCAAAAGATCCGCCTTCATAATTTCACGCATATATAAGCGTACGCTGCTATCAGCTTTTGTTTCTCTCATTTTTTGGATTGGTTGTAGGTGTCACCAAGAAAAAAAATTGAACAACAACTTAATGCCTCAAAACAATTTTCCTTACTTGATGGGATGAGGTTAAGCAAAAAGGAAAAAATTGTGAAGAACTTTTTGTTTGAACATTTGCCAATCCTAGCTGTCCTGACTCGGGCATAGTAGAGTACAATCACCCCATGATTGCTGGCGGCAAGCGCATTACCACAAAAAATATCACCGTCTCCGACTTCCTCTCTCGCAACGGAGAATCCCTCGGGCTTAAACCTCACCAACCGCTCGTTGGACTCGATCGCCTGATCGAAGAACCAGCTCTTAACCGCCCCGGACTAGCCCTCTCTGGTTTCTTCTCCTACTTCGCAAAAAAACGAGTCCAAGTCTTCGGGAACTCCGAACACTCATACCTCACCCAATTGACCCCCGATCAACGAATCGAACGCTTCTCCCATCTGTGTGATCAGGGATTCCCATGCCTCATTGTTGCCCGAGGCCTCGAACTCGAAGCCTCACTTCTTCAAATTGCCCAAGAAAAACAAATCTCAGTTTTTTCCTGCGAACTGCCGACCATGACTCTCCTGAACTCAGCAACAATCAAACTCGAAAACGAATTCGCTCCTCGCACTAGTCTCCATGGCTGCATGGTCGACTATCGAGGAATCGGTGTCTTAATTCTCGGTCAGAGTGGATCCGGGAAAAGCGAAACCGCTATTGGACTCCTCGAAAAGGGCGCCGCCCTTGTCGCAGACGATATGGTCCTTCTGCGCCAAATCGGCGACCGACTCTCCGCTTCAGCAAAAGACTTTGCTCAAGGATATCTCGAAATGAGAGGAATCGGAATTCTCAACGTTGCCAACCTATATGGCCTCTCTGCCATTCGACCCGAAAAACAACTCGACCTGGTCGTCGACCTGAAACCAGCCAATGATCTTAATAAAGTCGACCGAATTGGTATTTCTCAAAAATCATTCCAAATTCTCGACCTCGACATCCCCCTCGTCGAAATCCCCGTCGCTCCCGGACGTGACACCGCCCGACTCATCGGAGTTGCCGCACTCAATCTCCAGCTCCAAAAACTTGGTTTCGATATGGCAGACGAGTTCAACCAGAAGCTCCAAGCGAAAATGGCTCAAGAAAGCAACCACCACCACCTATAAATCACTGATCCAATCAGCCCCACCTAGAAACAAGGAAAGTCCTCGATTGCACATCTCGAATCTCGTGCCAACCTCACGGGTGAGCAAGCTCCTCTTCCTACTTGGTGATCAACTCTCACGAACCGGCCCGTGGTTTGATCAACTAAATCCAAAAACCGATCACATCCTCCTGGCCGAAGTCTCCCATGAGTCCACAAAGGTCACTTCAAATAAGGTACGCACCACCCTCTTTTTATCAGCGATGCGACACTTCGCTGCCGACCTGGAACAAAAAAATTATAGAGTTCGCTACATTGAACTGGATGATCCAAACAACACCCAAACCCTAGAAGGCGAACTTCAAAGAGCCATCGATGAACTCTCACCCGATGAAATCCACATCGTCCGTCCAGGGGAAGATTCGATCCGAAAACAACTTCTGACCTTCAACCCCATCGAACACGAAGATACCCACTTCTTCACCACCCCAGCTGATTTCGCAGATCATGCCCGCGGTAGAAAACAACTCCGGATGGAGTACTTTTACCGGGAGCAAAGGAAAATCACCGGATACCTGATGGGTGAGGATGGCAAACCAACCGGAGGGAAATGGAACTATGACCATGAAAACCGAAGCTCCTTCGACAAACATGGTCCAGGCCTCATCCCTCCCCCAAAAATCTTTCCTCCCAACCAAATCACCAAAGACATCATCAATCTTGTTGAAACAACGTTCCCTAATCATCCAGGTGATCTCTCAACCTTTCATTGGCCGGTCACCCCCGACCAAGCACAACAAGCTCTTGATGACTTTATCACGAATCGACTTCCTCTATACGGACAATACCAAGATGCGATGTGGACCGACTCCCCATGGCTCTACCACTCGCTGATCTCATCATCACTGAATCTCAAACTCCTTGATCCCAGAGACGTCTGCCTCGCTGCCATCAAAGCTTATCAAGATGGCCTGGTTCCCCTCTCAGCAACTGAAGGGTTTGTTCGTCAAATCCTTGGCTGGAGAGAATATGTCCGCGGACTCTACTGGCTCAAAATGCCAGATTACCTCAACCTGAACGCCTTAAACGCTCAGAACGATCTACCCAAATGTTACTGGACCGGAAAAACCGAATTCACCTGCCTCTCACAAGCCATTAACCAAACACTCAAATTCGGCTACGCCCACCACATTCAACGCCTCATGGTCACCGGCCTTTTTGCCATGATGTATGGGGTCCACCCAAAACAAATCCATGAATGGTACCTTGCAACCTATTTCGATGCCATTGAATGGGTTGAGCTTCCAAACACAACAGGAATGTCCCAGTGGGCCGACGGTGGAATCATGGCCTCCAAACCCTATGCTGCAACAGGCAAGTATATCCAACGGATGTCCAACTACTGCAACGAATGCCCCCGAAACCCCTCTCACCGCACCGGCCCTCAGGCATGCCCCTTCACCACCTTCTATTGGGATTTTTTACTCCAACACCGCCAAACGTTTTCAACCAATCAACGAATGTCTCTCCAGCTTCGAAACCTTGATCGTTTGGAACCACAAGAAATCAACGATATCCAAGAAGAAGCGAACCGTTTCCGGAAAACGATTTAACGAACCCTAAAATAGAGACCCACAACCCAATAATTCACTCGGTTTACGAAATTTGTCGGGGACTTTTTGAAGAATAACGATCAAAACTAAGTGCATCATTCCTCATCTCCTGATATAAGGGTATTCTATGAAACTTTCACTCATCCTCTGCGCCCTCGTCGTCCCCTTCTTCTCTCAATGTTCGAGCCCCTCTAGCACCGCAATTCCAAAACTGACAAGCCCCGCTCGATCTGCTTCCTGGGGGGCACCTACATCTCAAACAACCGCAAATGGATACACCTTAACCTACACGAACCCCTCAAACTCAAAAGAATCCTTCAAGATACACGGGTCCAGAAACATGTTTGGGTTCTCATACTATCCACCCGATATCACTGGTCACAAAAAAGTCGGCGACCGCTGGAAGAAAATTTCCAAATCTCAGACTTGGACACAATCTAAGGTCGCTAATACCAAAATCTATTGGTACCAGACCCACTTTCCCTACGAAGACTCGGCCGCCAAGTTCCGATCACGAGGCGAACAAATCAAGTCACCTTCAGGTTCAGCTGGTCATTTCCAATTTTCAGGCACCGGAACAAAAAACCAGATGCAAAGATGGCTTTCCGAGTTACGGTTCGCCAATTAGATGAAAACTCCTTCAACCGCACTCATCGCAGGCGCCAACGGCGGGATCGGCTCCGCTCTCGCGAGACAACTCTCTGCAGCCGGAACCAAATTAGTCCTCGCTGGCCGGAATGAGCCCGCTCTCACCTCGCTCGCTTCCGAGCTAGACGCCAAAACCATTACCTGCGACTTCACGAAGCCCGAACAAGTTCAATCCTGTATCACCAATACCCTTGCTGAGCTCGGAGAAATCCAAGCCGTCGCCCATTGTATCGGCTCCATCCTTCTCAAACCTGCCCACCTCACCTCGGTCGAAGACTGGCAAAATACTATGGATACAAATCTCAATTCCGCCTTCTACCTCTTAAGCAACCTCGGACGTCCAATGTCCAAAAGCGGCGGATCCATTGCCTTCGTCACCTCGGTCGCAGCCGAAAAAGGGCTTTCAAATCACGAAGCCATTGCAGCCGCCAAATCTGGGCTTGCTGGACTGACTCGCTCTGCCGCAGCAACCTACGCCAAAAACAAACTCCGCATCAATTGTATTGCCCCGGGACTCACCGATACCCCCCTTGCCACTCCCATCACTTCCAACGAGCAAGCTCGAAAATTTTCCGAAGCCATGCACCCACTCGGTCGACTCGGAAACCCTGAAGAAATCGCCAATGCCCTCTTCTTCGTCCTGTCCCCTGAAAACTCATGGATCACCGGGCAAACCATCTCTGTCGACGGAGGTCTCTCAACCCTTCAAACGAAGTAGTCGTGCCTCATAAAAAGGCCAACCTACCCGCGAAAATTTGTCCCGTTTGCAAACTTCCTTTCACATGGCGCAAAAAGTGGCGACTCAACTGGGAACAAATCACTTACTGCTCCCAGAAATGTCGCCGCTCAAAAAAAACTAAGAAGCGGCCTTGTGAATAATACCATTTTGAAACTCGAAGTAGTATCAATCACTCAAACCTCTATTTCTTCAATGCCTTGTTAGCCTTCACCCCTTTGGATCGACTATTCCGCAACCGATCCATCTTTGATTTGTTACCACTCCAGATCGACTCCTGCTTCAATTGGTTGTTGTAATTATAATCCAATTTACCCTTAAAGTCTCGGCGAAGATATTGCTTCTGAAGCTCAACTCTAGACAACCGCTTTCTTCCCCTGAAGAAGGCGTACCTTCCCTTTTCATCCTGGGCAATGACCGTGGCTAGACCAGTTAACCCTTCCCCCTTCCAGACTCCCCTTAAATCAGTTTCGCCCTCCAGAACCGTCCCAACATCTCCACTCCCAACTGCCTTAATCTTAACCCCGTCCAAATAGTCCCCACTGGCCCGATCAGTTAAAATCGCTCTAATTGCCCCCTCTTTCTCCGATTCCTGAACATCCATCTTCAGCGGACTCACCAAAACCAAGCCCGAAGAATAAAGGTAATCTCCCCGGCAAATAACCAGATACGCTCCGTCGTTCTCAATAGGCAAACCAACCTTCGTCTCTAACTCTTCATAATCACCCTTCTTCAAATCAACCTTCAATTCCATCGAAGGCGCAATCCCCGCCAAATTAACCCGTGAGATCTTTTCCAAATTTTTC
>JAHDGN010000488.1 GCA_020627645.1 Akkermansiaceae bacterium | reverse complement strand
GGCGACCCGAAGTCGTCCAACAACTCCTCCCCCACCACATCGACATTCTCAATGACATGTCAGCCCTCCCCGACAATCGCAACGCCCTCCTCTGCGCCCAACACAACGTCCCCCTCCTCATCATGCACTCCGTCGGACAACCCAAAGTCTCACACACCCACCAACAATGGCCCGACCTCATGGGCTCCATGACCCAATTCTTCAAAACCAAAATTCAAACCGCCCTCGATGCCGGACTCACTCGCCAACAAATCATCCTCGACCCCGGCATCGACTTCGCCAAACAAAAAAACGACAACCTCCTCCTCCTTCGCGAACTCGAAAAAATCATCGCCTTCCAACTCCCCGTCCTCCTCCCCGTCTCACGAAAAACCCTCATCCACGACATCCTAGACCGGCCCAACCCCATCGATCGAGACCCCGGCACCATCGGACTTCTCACCCACGGATTCCTCAAAGGCGCCCACATCTTCCGCATGCACAACGTCCAAGCCGCCTGGCAATCACTCAAAGCCCTCACCCCACTCGAAAAACCACCCCTCAAAATCATCATCAACCTAGCCATCTCAGCCGACGGAAAAATCTCCACCAACAACAACTCTCCAGCACACTTCACCTCCAAAGAAGACCTTCAACGCCTTCTCCAAATCCGCCAACAAGCCGACGCCATCCTCATCGGACGCCACACCTGGGAAACCGACCAAACCACCCTCACCACCAACCACCCTCACCAACCACAACCCTGGCGCTGCCTGCTCACCAACTCCGGCAATATCGACCCAGCTCACCCCTACTTCACCAGCCAAGGAGGCCCCAGACACCTCATCACCAATCCAAACACCCCACTCCCAGATAACATCCCCAACGACACCACCATCCACCGCGACGGACTCGACACCTTCATCCAACACCTGCACGAACACCCCCACATCCACACCCTGCTCTGCGAAGGCGGCGGCAAGCTCATCAAACAACTCTTCGAAAAAGACCTGATCGACGAAATCAACCTCACCTGGGCCACCCACACCATCCTCGGAGGAACCAATGCCCCGACCATCACCGGACTCCCAGGTGACTTCCTCCCCCGATCCAGACACTACAAACTAACCTCCCATCACACCAACCAACACGGCGAAATCTTCCTCAAGTATCACAAAAACACCCCTTGATTCTTCCCCTTCCATAACAGACTCTTAGAGAACACCGAACGAACACCCATGCTCCGCCGACTCCGTCGTATCCTCATCGTAACCCTAGCGCTTCTGGCTGGCTACGTAGCTATACAGGTCTACGACATCCACCGAGTCGGACATCTCAATCGTGACCGCAACGCCGACTGCATCATCGTCCTAGGGGCCGCCGCATGGCACGACAAACCCTCCCCCGTCCTCCGCGAAAGACTCAACCACGCCATCAACCTCTACCAACAAAACAAATCTCAAAAACTCCTCCTCACCGGAGGCTTTGGCAAAGGTGCCGACTTCGCCGAATCACAAGTCTCCCTCAACTACTGCCTCTCAAAAGGCATCCCCCGAGAAAATATCCGCCTTGAAACCCTCTCCCTCTCCACCATCGACAACCTTCGAAATGCCAAAAGAATCATGGACCACGAAAATTGGCAAACCGCTCTCCTCGTCTCCGACCCCTGGCACCTCAAACGAGCCCGCAAAATGGCAAAAGACCTCGACATCCAAGTCTTCGCCACCGCCACCCCCACCACTCGATTCCGATCCACCAGCTCAAAAACTAAATTCATCTACAAAGAATTCCTCCACTTCCACCACTACCTCCTCACCGGAGAATAATTCACCTCCTCCCTCTCCAAAAAAGATTCACTTTTGTCCTTTCAAATCACCCAACAGTCCGGCCCACTATCAGCGGGCAAATAAACCAATCAAATCATGAAACTAAAGATCGCCATCCTATCCCTCCTCACCGCTTCGACTTTCTTCGTCAGCGCTCAAACCGAAGCCCCGGAAAAACCAAAAACAGAAACCAAAAAAGAAGAAAAAAAAGCGGAGGAACCCAAACCGGAAACCCCACACGAAGTCCTCGGCTTCAAAGTCTTTGAACAGTTCTCGACTCTTCCAAGCATCCTCGGCTCCATCAAAGACGAAGAGAGCTTTAAAGCCGCAGACGCCAAACTCGAAAAAATGTTCGAGAAAGTGAAAGCGCTCGAACCAGAATTCCTCAAACTCAAACTCCCAAGCAACGAAGCCCGAAAAAAACTCTCCGACAAGCTCGATAAAA
>JAHDGN010000046.1 GCA_020627645.1 Akkermansiaceae bacterium | reverse complement strand
AGGCGTCCTAGTTTCCATTCGATCCATTGGGTTGATTGGAGGAGGTCGATGGGGGTCCCGATGTAGTCGATCTCGATGACTGCGTTATAGAAATCGGGTGATTCGGCGGGGCATTCAACGGGTTCGGATTGGTAGAGTCCGGATTGATAATAGCCAGTGCCTGGTGGCATGAGTCGGACGAGGTAGTCGCGAGCTTGTCTGATATTTGACAGGCGGTTTCCTACGTTGGATCCGAGAGAGATACCGGTACGGTGAGCCATTCGTGGGGGGGAGTTGTTTTGCTATTTTTTGGGGTTACTTGAGGCCGAGGACGTCCTGCATGTCGTAGAGACCTGGTGATTTTCCTTTCAGCCAAAGGGCTGCTCTCACGGCTCCTGAGGCAAAGGTCATGCGTGAGGAGGCTTTGTGTGTGAGTTCGAATCTCTCGCCATCGGCAGCAAAGAGCACGGTGTGGTCTCCAACGACATCTCCGCCACGGAGGGTGTGCATTCCGATTTCTTTTTGGGGCCGAGCACCGGTGTGTCCAACGCGACCGTGGGCGATGTCGGTTTCGTATGAGGTCTGGGTTTCTTCGTTTAAAATATCGAGAAGGGTTCGAGCGGTGCCGGAGGGGGCGTCGACTTTGTGGCGATGGTGCATCTCGGTCACTTCGATATCGTAGGTTTCATTTCCTAGAATGGCGGCGGCTTTGCGGGTGAGGTGAAAGAGGAGGTTGACTCCGGTTGAAAAGTTGGAGGCAAAGACAATGGGGATCGATTGAGCGGCGTCTTGAATGGCCTTTTTTTGTTCATCAGAATGTCCCGTTGTGCCGATGACGAGAGGGGTTTTTGTTTCAAGCGCGGTTTGGAGGAGTTCGTCTGTGAGGGTCGGGAGCGTGAAGTCGATGACGGCTTCTGCGTCCGCGAGAGCGGTGGTTAGGTCTTCCCCTGAGTCGTGGGTGGAATGGTTGCTTGCGGCAGGTTCGGCTTCGATTGCGCTGAGGACAGTTTGGCCCATTCGGCCGGATCGACCAGTGACACAGATTTTCATGCGCGGAGGTTGGAGTGAGACGGGAGAAAAGGGAAGTGTTCAATTGTGGTTTGGTCTTTATTGGTGATCAGCGAGGTTGGATTGGGGTTGCGAGTTGGGGTGGCTTAGGGCAGCTTTTGCGCGTGTCTCGTTTGGCAGATAATTTTGATTGGTTAGAGCAGTTGCCTGAGTTGTGGCAAAATGTGGGCTGGGTGGTTTTGGGTTTGGTGTTGTTGTATTTTGGGGCGGAGTGGTTGGTGAAGGGGGCTTCTAAGATGGCGATTCGATTTGGGATTTCGCCTTTGTTGGTGGGGTTGACGGTGGTGGCGTTTGGGACGAGTGCTCCCGAATTGGTGGTGAGTGTGAAGGCCAACCTGAGTGGTCAGGGAGGGATGGCGATTGGGAATGTGGTGGGTTCGAATATTTGTAATTTGGCTTTGGTCTTGGCATTAGGAGCGGTGATTTTTCCATTAGCGATTCAGCGACAGGTGATTCGGAGGGAGATGCCGATTTTGTTGGTGGCCTCGGCAGTTTTCTTGCTGATGATGAAAGACGGGGTGTTGGATCGGACGGAGGCGGCATTATTGTTTGGGGGGATTGTCCTATATGTGGCCACGAGTGTGGTTGAGGCGAGGCGTGAGAATCAGGAAGAGTGTGAGGATGTTCCACCTGAGTTGGTGGAGTCTGCGAGGAGGGGGGGTAAGACGGGATTGTTTTTTGATGTCCTTTTGATTGTGGTGGGGTCGTTGTTATTGGTTGGTGGGGCGGATCGAATGGTTGTGGGCGGAGAGGCTGTGGCTCGTCACTATGGGGTTTCTGAGGCGATTATTGCGATGACCTTGTTTGCGTTTGGGACATCGCTGCCGGAATTGGCGACGAGTGTGGTTGGTGCGATCAAGAAGCAGGGAGATTTGATTGTTGGAAATGCTTTAGGATCGTGTGTTTTTAATTTGTTGGCGGTTTTGGGATTGGCAGGTTTGGTGGGTCCTCTGAAAGGAGAGGGAGTTACCAATATTCATCTGTGGGTGATGATGGGGGTGACGGTTGTTTTGATGCCGATGATGTGGCATCGGATGAGGCTGGATCGGTGGGAGGGGATGGTTTTGGTCTTGGGTTATCTCGGATTTACCGTTTGGTTGGTCGTTGGTTAGTTTGGCTCAGGTGGATGAGGGCTTGCGGGGGCGGGAGAGATGGTGTGGATTGGCGGGGTGATGGATTTTTTGGCGACTTATGTTCATGATTGGGATCCGGTCATCTGGTCGATTACGGATGCGATTAAGTTGAGGTGGTATGGATTGTCTTATGTGTTGGGGTTTGTGGCGGGTTATTTTATTTTGAAGAGCTTGTCTCGGAGGAATTTGTGGGTGGTGAAGGAGGAGAAAGTGGGGGATTTATTGACCTGGGTGGCTATCTTTGGGGTCTTTTTGGGAGGGCGGCTAGGGTATGTCTTATTTTATATGATTCCTGAAGATGGGATTGGGCCGATCCTGGAGGATCCATTGAAAATCGTTGCGGTGTGGGATGGTGGCATGGCTTCTCATGGGGGTATTCTGGGGATTATGACGGTGACCTTGATTTGGGCGATTAGGACGAAGGTGTCTTGGGCTGCATTGGGGGATGGATTTTGTATTGTGGCTCCGTTAGGGGTCTTTTTTGGGAGGGTCGCTAATTTTATCAATGGCGAGTTGTATGGTCGGAAGACAAGTGAGGAAAGCTGGTGGGCGGTGAAATTTCCGAAGGCTTTGTATGAGGAAGCTGATGATGAAAAATTCGAGGCGGCTTTGAGGGAGGCGGCGGTGGTTGATCCTCAGGTAATGGGGTCGGTTTTTGCGGATTGTACGAGCGGCGGTCAGTTTGTGCGTCCGCCTTTGGCGGTGATGGACCAGGTGGTTTTGCCGACTGCGCGGGAGAATCCAGAGGTTTTGCAGGCGTTGGGGCATCATATTCCTGCTCGTCATCCTTCTCAGCTCTATGAGGGGATTTTGGAGGGATTGGTGATTTTTGTGGGGCTGTATTTGTTGCGCGTGAAGGTGCCGCGGTTGTGGAATGGCGTGATTACGGGATTGTTCTTTTTGACTTATGCGGGATTTCGGATCTTGGTAGAGAACGTTCGTGAGCCAGATCACGAGTTAGCTGTGGGAGGTTTAACAAAGGGGCAGTTTTATTCGTTATTTATGATCGTCGTTGGGGTTGGTTTTTTGGTGTATGCGTGGAAGACGAGGAGAGTTGTGGGAGAAGAAGAGAAGATGGCATAAAAAAGCCGGGGCCTTTCGGCTCCGGCTTCAGTAGAAATTTTCTACGTTGTCGATTACGCTTCAGCGATCGTCTTGAGAATCCTTGAGGCGATGGCGTATGGGTCACCCTGAGAGTTCGGGCGACGGTCTTCGAGATAGCCCTTGTATCCGTTGTTCACAAAGGAGTGAGGTACACGAATGGAAGCTCCACGGTCTGCGATTCCCCATGAGAATTTGTCGATGGACTGGGTCTCGTGGAGGCCGGTGAGGCGTTGGTCGTTGTCAGGGCCGTAGACGGCAATGTGTTCGTGGCAGTTCTTTTCGAACGAAGCCATGATTGCTTTAAAGTAGTCTTCGCCACCTTCGTCTCGCATTTTTGCGGTGGAGAAGTTGGCGTGCATGCCTGAGCCATTCCAGTCTCCTTTGAGTGGCTTACAGTGCCAGTTGACGTCGACTCCATACTCTTCGCAGAGGCGAAGGAGAAGGAAGCGTGCTACCCACATTTGGTCAGCAGCGTTTTTTGATCCTTTTCCGAAAATTTGGAATTCCCACTGGCCTTTGGCGACCTCGGCATTGATGCCTTCGTGGTTGATTCCTGCGTAGAGGCAGAGGTCGAGGTGTTCATCGACGATTGCGCGGCCGATGTCTCCAACATTCTTGTATCCGACACCGCAGTAGTATTCGCCCTGAGGGCCAGCGTATCCGCCTTTTGGAAATCCGAGGATTCCGCCATCTTTTTCGAGGAAGTATTCCTGCTCGAATCCAAACCATGCATCTGGGTCGTCGAGGATGGTTGCTCGGGTATTTGACGGGTGAGGATCTCCGTTTGGAAGCATGACTTCACACATGACGAGAACTCCGTTTTCACGAGTTGGATCTGGAAAGTGGGCGACAGGCTTGAGGATACAGTCGGAATCACTTCCGTCAGCCTGAAGAGTTGAGGATCCATCAAAACCCCACTCAGGAAGCTGCTCGAGGGTCGGGAATTCTTCGAATTCTTTGATGCAGCATTTGGTGCGCAGGTTTGGGACGGGAGTATATCCGTCAAGCCAGATGTAATCTAGTCTGTATTTTGCCATGGTTTTTATTGGTTTGTGTGGACCGTGGTGGCCCATCAATTGGTCGCGGGGAGGCTTTCTGATTCGAAGCCGATACGCAACATAATTTGGTCCTTTCTGACCGGGAATGAAATAAGCATCTGATATGCCAAGATTAATTTTTTAGCATCTAGAAAGTAGCTCGAGATGTTGGGGTAGAGTCAGATTTTCTTCGAGGAGCTTGTGCTTTTATTTGTTGTGCGAAATTAATTTAACGGACTTATAATCAAATAATTAGTTAATTTTCTGGCCACAAAAAATATCCTGATTCAGAGTTGGGTTTTGGTTTTTTGAAGTGTTTACAGTGGTGTTCAAATTTCCTGAAGCGATGAGAAAAGATCCAAAGATTTTGTTATTTGATGGAAATTTTTGGTTTTGGTTTCCATGGGTTGGGATGTTGGGTGAGAGGGGGATGAGATTGGGTGGTGGCCTGGTTAAGAAGTTGGTTGTTTTTAGGGAAATTCAGTGGGGAGGAGGATCTGCTGATGGGTAGACAAAGACATTTTAACCCGAATGAAGCATTGCTTGATTTTGGTGGGGAGGAAAAGGGAGGGGGGTATCGAGGGTGTTCTTTTGGGGTCGATTTTTCGAAGATTCGAAAGACGGGGCACTTGCGGCCAGATCGAAAAGGTCGTTTTACCGATCTTGGAGCGGCTGAGCGTTCGGGATCGGCAGTGAGGTTGGAGGAGATGATTGAGTTTTTACGATTATTGCGGGATTTTGAGAGTTTGCCGGATTCGAGCGAGCGCTCAGGTGGGGTTACCCTCCGGGTGGTTGATGAGAAAGATGATGGTTTTCGAAAAGAAGAAGGTGAGGATCTTAGAAAAGATGAAACGAGGAACCATGAGGTCACTCCGGCAATTCAGGCAAAATTTCGTCGTGATTTGTCAGAATTGGGATCGATGCGGCTGGGGTGGGACAAAGATCTAGAGCCCCCTTTGTTGTCTTCAAAGTTTGGTCATTCGGGAGGGCGGATGGAACGAGGTTGGCGTTTTCCCAGAATGATTGCCTATGGTTTGTTTTTTGTGGCAGGTATTGCGATGGCTTTGGGGGTGATGGGATTTTTGGGAAAGGGAGAAGAGGGTGTTATGGAGGCTGGAGATGACTCGCCTGTTGCTGGTTCCGTTGTCATGGCCGACGGTGTAGGTGAGAGGGAGCTTATCGAAGAAGCAATCCGGAGCGCAGAAAGCATCGTTCGCTCGTTTTATTGTTCTCGTACGAAAGAGGATCTTTTGAGATATGTTCGGGAGCCTCGTTTAGTTAGCCATTTGATGGATGAGAGGTATGAAAAATGGACTTTTGATCAGATTGGGGTACCTAAATCCTTGGGTTTTGTTGGTCTAGAAGATCGATCTGGGGTGTCTTTCGCTTACTTTTGGGTTTCTGTCTCTGGGGTTGATGAGGGTAGGTCGTTGTGCTTGGTGAACGAGGGGAAAGGGTATCGGGTGGATTGGGAGTGTTTTGCTGGGTATAGTGAAATGCCCTGGCAAGAAATCGTTCGTAAGAGTCCGGAGGGGCGGTTGATGATTCGTGCGAGAGGAAAAGAAGGTTATTACTATAACGATCACTTTCCTGAAGATCTGTGGAAGTGTCTCATACTGTCTAGTTGGGCAGAGAATTGTAACTTATTTGGTTATGTGAAGCGGGGTTCTCGGGAAGAAGAGGTGATTGATGAGTTTATTGAGGAAGGGCAATTAAGGGGTGTTGCGGTCTTTTCGGCTCGTTTGATCATTTCTTGTCGGGTGGGGAAAAATTCCAATCAAGTTCAAATTGTTGAAGTTGAGGGAAGTGGGTGGGTGAACAATTAAGAGGGAAGATTATTGATTCGCAGACGATGAGCTGTTTCACTAAAAGGGGCTAGAGTTGTTTTCTTTGTCATCTCTTCTTAAGGGCACCTCCGGTAATCAAAACTCTTTAATTAATGTTGGTGAGGAAGAAAAAGTTTATTGGGATCTTGAGGTGTTTCCTTTTGTTCCTTCTCGTTTATCTTATTTGGTTCATTGGGGTTCGGCTTACTAGTCCGGGACGAATGATTCGAATTCTTGGTGAGAATACGGAGGAATCTGAGGAGGTGCGTGAGAAACGAATTCGAATTGGTTGTTTTAATATGGCCCATGGTCGTGGAGATGAGCCGGGTGGCTCGAACTGGGAAGGCGGGTCCCGTCAAGAACGGGCTGATCGTTTAGACCAGATTGCGGAGCTCCTTCGTGATCAGGATCTTGATTTACTGGTGCTAAACGAAGTTGATTTCAATTGTTCGTGGAGCTTTGGGGTGAATCAGGCGGAATATTTGGCCAAAGCGTGTTCTTTTCCATTTCGTTGTGAACAACGAAATTTAGATGCCGGAATTCCATTTCTTCGAATTGCAATAGGAAATGCGATCCTAAGTCGGTTTCCGATTCAGGAGGCGGGATGTGTTGATTATCCGCCGGTCAATTGGTGGGAGCCAATATTGGCTGGTAAGAAGAGAGGGGGGAAGGTCGTGATTGTTCTCCCTGATGATCGAGAGTTAGAGGTCGGGATTGTTCATGTAGAGACGAGGGATGAGGAAGTTAGAAAAAAATCTGTGAAAAAATTGATGGATGAATTGGGAGTTTTTTCGGTTTTGGCGGGTGATTTTAATTCAGTGGAAAAAGGAGACGGGACGACTGCTATTGATCAATTGATTCAGGATGGGCGCTGGCAAAAATGCGGTCATTCTCAAAACACATTTCCAACGCGGGGTGCTTCGAGAAGAATCGATTGGATTTTTACGCCTAAAGAATGGAGAGAAATCGATAGCAAAGTTGTTGGGAATGCATTTTCTGATCATTCTTTGGTTGTTGGCGAATGGGAGATAGCGAGATGAGATGATTGAGGGGGTTATATTTTAGAGATCTCGGCCACGATGAGTGTGGTGTCATCTCGCCCATCGTTTTCAATCGCATGATTGAGTAGGTTTGTTGCGATTTGTGAGACGGGAAGTTTTGCTCGGAAGTGATCGTGGATCTGTTTTTCCCATAGTCCGTCCATGATGCCGTCGGTGCATAGAAGGAGTCTTTGGCTCGATTGAAGGGGGAGGGATCCAATTTGAGGGTGGGGTTCGCCAATTTGTCCTCCGAGAGCGTCAGTAAGGACTGATTTATGTGGATGAAAGCGGTAGGCGTATTCGGTAAAGTCACCTTTACGCCAGCGATGCCATGCTTCGCAGTCATCGCTTGTGAGTTGTCGGATTCCATTCTCGGTGAGGAGGTAGAGTCTGGAATCACCTGCGTGTGCCCAATAGAGGCGATCGTGGCTGATCCAGGCGAGGGTGAGAGTGGCACCCATGTTTTTGGTTGTTTCGGATTGGTTCGAGATTTCGACCAGGTCGTGGTGGGCCTCCTTGATGAGGGTGGTTAGGGTTTCTTCGGTTTTTAGTGGATCTTGGTGTTCTTCGAGCGTTTTAAAGAGTTCCGGCGCTTCTTTTCGGATGCGAGCCATGAGGAGTTTGGAAGCAAACTGGCCTGCGCTGTGTCCCCCCATGCCGTCAGATACGGCCAGAACGAGATGAGAGGGGTCGAGGAGAATTTCTCCCGAGTCGGGCAATCGGTCGGTGGATTCTGGGTTGACGGTGAGAGCGAGGTGGGAGTCGTCGTTCCCTGGACGTTTGGACCCATCGATGGAGTAGGCTTGCCAGTTGGCTCGGAAGACATTTGGCCGTGAGCTTTCGAGTGGTTGTGGTGAGGGGAGAATCTGAGATAATTCGAAATCAATCAGGCAAAATTTTCCAAGTTTGGGGCAGTAGGTGACGTTGCGAGGTTCAGGGTCATCGTGTTTGATGCCGTAATTTTCTTCAAGTTCGTGAAAGAGGGCGTGGGCCTTTTGGGGGGTGATGAGTGAGGCGGGAGCGCCGCAATTGGTGGTCACGATGGTGAGTGTTTCGTGGTCGTGAGAAATGAGTTGCGGGACGTTTGTCGCGCCTCGGTCATGGAGGGCTTTGAGGACAGCGACTTCATTATCGAATCGTTTGTCGGCGTCGGTTCCGCGAAATTGTTTGTGGACGTGTCCGAGGAAATCGATGCGGACGTGCGAGCGAATGCCATCTTTAAGATCCTTCATCGTAAGCTATAGAGTCCTCTAGTGCGAGGTTTGGTGCAAGATGAAACTTTGATTATCTGTTAGGCGGTATTCATTAACCTGAGGAACCAGGCGATCACAAGGATCGAGGCGTAGGCTGTCAGCATGCGCTTTCCTCCCTTTCGGCTCTGGGGATCGAAGGTGTAAAACCGGCCGTTTGGGGTCTTTTCTTTCATGCAGCAAAGAGACAATGCGATGCCGATGCCGATGAGGCTGATCAGTCCGATCGGGCCGGTCAATGCACCAAGGATGGAGGTGATCCAGCCGCCGTAGATGAGTTTTTTGGATGCTGCTTTTCCTTTTTCAATAGCAGCGATCCGCTCATTTGTTTTGGCCTGAATTTTTTCGGAATCGATTCCTCTTGAATGACTCATTTTTTTAGCATGAGCGACATCGAAGGGACTCCAGGATTCGGGGTTTCCGAGAATTTCGATCAGGTCGTCATCGGATGCATTGTTCAGAAAGTGGTCCGGTGGGAGGGGGATAGATTGCTCGTTTTCTTCAAGAATTGATCTTGCGGCCTCGAAGTCGGAATCGAGAACAGAGATTAGGAGTTGTTTGTCATTGGGATCATTGGAGAGGCTTCCTAGCTGAGAGACATCAAAGGCTCGGGCAGAGCTGGAGATTTTAAAGTTGAGATGGTTTCGTTTGAGGATGGTTGTCAATTCCTCGGCCTCTTCCGTCGTTCGACATTTTTGGAGTGGGGTGTAGTCGGGCATTAGCTCCTTTTTCCCTTAGGCAAATTTCGATTTTGAGCAAAGTTCCTTTTTTTGGTTTTGGTTGTTTTGATTTGCGATGGGGTTGGTAGGAGGGGGGTGATGAACGGAGATTTTGTGAATGGGCAGCGGTGGGTGAGTTTGAGCGAGCCTGAGTTGGGCTTGGGTGAGGTGAGGGGGTGGGGTGCAGGAAGAGTGGAGTTGGAATTTGGGGCGGTGGAGGAGGTGAAGGTCTACGCTTTGGCGACGGCACCAATTTTGAGGGTTAAATTTAAGGTTGGGGATGAGGTGGTTGTGAGGAATGGAGAGCGGGTAGCTGTCGAGGGAGTGGAAGATCGGGATGGGTTAATGTTTTATGTTGGGGGTGGTAGGGAATTTGGCGAAGAGGAATTAGATGCTGGAATGAGTTTTTCGAAACCTGAGGAACGCTTGTTGGCGGGGATGGTGGATGACTTGTGGACCTGTGATTTGAGGGTGCAGTCGTTGTTTCGATGGTCGGAGGTGAGAGGGGCGAGGGTTCGAGGAATGTTGGGTGGGCGGGTGGATTTGATTCCTCACCAGTTGGCGATTGTGGAAGAAGTTTGTTCGAGGAGATCTCCGCGGGTTTTGTTGGCCGATGAAGTGGGATTGGGAAAGACGATTGAGGCGTGTTTGATCATGCATCGTCTGCATTTGACGGGGCGAGCGGACCGGGTGCTGATTTTGCTGCCAGAGTCCTTAGTTCATCAGTGGTTTGTGGAGTTATTTCGGAGGTTCAACATGATGTTTTCGATCTATGACGAGGAACGTTGTGGAGGCGACCGTGAGGGAAATGTGTTTTTGGAAAGTCAGTTGGTCATTTGTTCGATTGATTTTTTAGTCAGTCGTGGTGAGTTGGTGGGCGATGTGTTGGAGGCGGATTGGGATTTGTTGATTGTGGATGAGGCCCATCATTTGGAGTCGAGTGAGGGTGAAGGCGGGAGTGTGGAGTATGAGTTGGTCGAGGGGTTGGCTGAGGAGGTGAAATCGCTTCTTCTTTTGTCGGCAACACCACAGCAACTTGGAGTGGAGGGGCATTTTGCAAGGTTACGGCTTTTGGACTCGGCGAGGTATGGCGATCTGGAGGAATTCGTTAAGGAGTCACGATCCTATGAGGAAGTTGCGGAAGCATTGGAGGTGATCGAGGGCGGCGGGGTTCCAGAGGTGGGGCTTTTTGCTGAAAAATCAAAGAGGGTTGAGGAGGGGCTCACGAGGTTGGATGAGGAGGGGATGAGAGAAAAGTTGATCGGGTGGATGTTGGACGGATTTGGAACGGGTCGGGTGATGTTTCGAAATACGAGGAAACATTTGGGTGGGTTTCCAGAGAGACGGGGGCATTTGGTTCGCTTGGAAGGGGAAGACGTCTTTCTGGCGAAAGTGAGTTGGTTGGTCGAGTTCTTGAAAAAGAATCAGAGTCAGAAGGTGTTGTTGATTTGTCGAGAACTGGAGTTGGTAGAGGAATTGGCGGAAGCGATTTTGGATCGAATTGATCTGAAACTTGGGGTTTTTCATGAAGAATTGACGTTGATTCAACGGGATCGAAATGCGGCATATTTTTCGGAAAAAGATGGGGCCCAGATTTTGTTGTGTTCGGAAATCGGGAGTGAGGGGAGGAATTTTCAATTTGCGCAGCATTTGGTTTTGTTTGATTTGCCTGGAAACCCTGAATTGCTTGAGCAGAGGATCGGTCGTTTGGATCGAATCGGGCAGCAGGGGACGATTCATATCTATGTGCCCTATGTGGTGGGCGATCGGGGTGAGAGGTATGCTAGATGGTACGATGAGGGCTTGGATGCGTTTGAGAGGAATTTACCTGGAGGGGCGATGTTGGTGGAACGGTTGCAGAAGGTGGATAAGCAATCTCTGGATGAGTTTATTGTTGAGTCAAAGAGATTGCGAGATGAGTTGGAGGGAGAGATGGAGAGTGGATCGTTTATTGGCAAGGACGTCAAGGGGGCGTGGTGACGTTGACCTGATTTTAGAAGAGATTGAGGATTGGGATACAAGTGGGGCGGTTGAAGCTTGGGTGACTGGTCTGTTTGACTTTTTCGGGCTGAGTGTTGAGGATTTAGGAGATCGGACTTATCTGTTAGAATCTGGGCGTGTGGTGACAGACGCTTTTCCGGACCTTCCGGATGGTGGTCTATGGGTGACTTTTGATCGTGAGAAGGCGTTGAGTCGTGAGGAGATTGGCTTGATGACAGTGGATCACCCGATGGTGAGGAATGCGGTTGAGCTTTTGTTTTCGGGTGAGGCTGGAAATGCATCGTTTGGGGTTTGGGATTCTGGTAGTGGGAAGGGGATTCTGTTGGAGGGAATTTTTGTGGTTGATTGTCCTGCGCCGGCAGAATTGGGAGTCGATCGCTTTTTGCCGGTGACGCCACTGAGAGTTGTTGTGGATCATGAGGGCAAAGACTGGTCTCAGGATGAAGGGTTGAAGATGGCGGTATTGCGGAAAGGAGATCATCGGAAGGTGTTGGGGCAGGCGAAGGTGACGGGGGAGATGATTCCGAAAATGTTGAGAGGGATGGAGGCTTTGGCTGGTCAGCAGCGCGTTGAATTGGCTGAAGGGGCGGTGAAGATGGTGAGAGACAAGATCGGTCAAGAGCGTGAACGTTTGGAGGATTTGGCGGGAGTGAATCGTTGGGTGAGTGACGAGGACGTTTTCGAGTTGAAAAAACAAGAGGAAGAATTGGTTGCGGCTATCGGTAAGTCGAGGGTGAGGTTGGATGGGGTGAGGATGATCTTTAAGATGTGAGGCGTTGTTTTTACTTAATGGGAGGGTTTTTGCCGGTCCAAAACAATCGAGGAGTTGTAACGGACAGTTGATACGGCTTCGGTATAGTCTTCAATCCTATGAACGAACAACCTATCAATCCAATGAACGAACAACCTTCGCCTCCTGCCTTCAATGGCGACCCTTCTATTACGAATCCAGAGGAGCGGAAATTCGCTATTTTTGCGCATCTTTCTGCTTTTGGGGCTTCCTTAGTAGCGCTTCCTTTTCTGGGACCTCTGATTATGTATTTGGTGAAGGAGCAGAAAGAAAGTTTCGGCGGAAGACATGTGAAGGAGGCCTTAAATTTTAATCTCTCGATGTTACTGTATTACATTGGGGCTTTTGTTTTAATCTTCGTCTTTATTGGAATTTTGCTCCTGCCAGCTCTTTTTGTTTTGTGGGTCATTTTTACCATTATTGCCTCTGTGAAAGCGAGTAATCGCGAGGAGTATCGCTATCCTTTGACCATTAGATTTGTGAAGTGAGATCGATTTATCGCGAGGGGACAGGAAGTGCCTCTGGGATGGGATCGATTGGGAGTGCTTCGGGAATCGAAGGTTGAGGGTTGGGGCGAGGCCTCGGCTGAGGGGTGATTGGTGGTCGCCTTCTTGGTCGGGGGCGATGAGAGGTAGGATGGGCCTTCTTCATGATATCGGCCCAGATGGGAATCGCGAGAGTTGCTCCGGTCGCGTTAGGGATGATCAGTGGGCGTTCTGCGGGGTAGCGGTCAAAGCCGACCCACACAGCGCAAGTGAGGCGATCGGTGTATCCCGCATACCAGGCATCTTGGGGCCCATTGGAGGTCCCAGTTTTTCCCCCTGAGGGGTAGGTGAAGCCATAGGTGTTTCGAATCGGTTGTCCGGTTCCGATGGTGTTTACTTCGTGAAGCACTTGGGAAATGGCGCGAGTAGGCTTTGCCTCGGCGGCACGATATGAGATTGGGCCGTTTTTGAAGAGGGTCTTTCCGTTGAGGTCTTTTATTGATTTGATGTAGTAAGGTCTGAATCGTACTCCATCATTCGGAAAGAGAGAATAGGCACTCGCGATGATTTCGGGAGTGGAGTTGAAGGAGCCGAGGTATGAAGAGGGGGATCTGGCAATTTTATCAGCTTTAAAGCCGGCGGAAGTGGCAATGTCTATGATGTTTTCCATGCCTGCTTTGTGGGCGATCCGAATGGTGGAGGTATTGCGTGATTCGATCAGTGCTCGTTTGGCCCGAATTCGACGGTAGTATTGGCCATCAGAGTTGGCTGGGGACCAATGACCGGTGTCAGGGATCTCGCCTCTTCGGAGTCGGGAATCGTCGACCCAGTCATCTGGTTTGGTGCCTCGGTTGTAGGCTGCAAGGAAGATGAATGGTTTGAAGAGTGAGGCCACGGGGCGTTCACCTAGCATGGCACGGTTGAAGGATGATTCGTTGGCATTTCGCCCTCCCACGGTCGCGAGAACTTGCCCGGTTTTGTTGTCGATGACGACGGTTGCGGCTTGAAGATAAGATGGGTCCCCAACGGGATTGTTTAGCCAAGTGGACCTTTTGATGTGTGAGCGAGGGAACGAAGGATGATTTTCGATTTGGGAGAGGCGATGAGCGACGGCTTCTTCAGCCTGTTTTTGGAGTTGGGAATCGATGGTGGTTTCGACGATGAGGCCACCTTGTTTGATGTTCTCTTTTTCGAGGATGCGTTTGAGGTCGAGTTGGAGGGATTGGAGGGCGAAGCTTTGGTTGGTTTTTCGGTTTGTGGTTTTTCGGACGTTGAGGGGTTCGTTTTTGGTGTGGTCAGCGAGGGTTTGGGTGATGGAGTTGGTTTCGACCATCTTTTTGAGAACCCAGTCGCGTTGGGCGGTGGCTTTTTCCATACTACGGAAGGGGGAGAGCGAGTTAGGGGCGCGGATGATGCCGACGAGCATGGCGGATTGGGCGAGGGTGAGTTCTTTGGTTGGGATGTCGAAGTAGTGTTGGGAGGCGGCTTCAACGCCGTAGATATTGCCGCCCCAGAAGATGCGGTTCATGTAGTGTTCGAGGATTTCATCTTTTTCGTAGTTTGCTTCGATACGGACTGCGATGAAGATTTCGAGGAGCTTTCGGTGGAGTCCGCGGATGATTCCCTCGCGATTTTTTTTGAGTTGAAAGGAATTGCGGGCGAGTTGCATGGAGATGGTACCACCCCCTTCTATTTTTCCTCGAGTGATCGCGCGTAAGACGACGCGTCCCATGGATCGGAAGTCGACGGCCCCGTGGTTGCGGAAGCGTTTGTCTTCTTGGGAGATGAGGGCCTTGATGAAGTGTTGGGGGGCATCTTGG
>JAHDGN010000487.1 GCA_020627645.1 Akkermansiaceae bacterium | reverse complement strand
CGTTCGATGCCTCGGAACGACTCGCAATCGTACACCGCGAAGCGGGTGCCTGGGATTACTTTGGCGGAGGCACTTTCCCACGAGAAGTCACCTACACCCTCACCCCAGAACAACGAGCCAAACCTATCGCTTCAATCGAATTTGACCTCCAGGCAAAACTCGCCGTAGCCGCAATCAACGGACTCACCAACATCACTCAACCCGAGATCACCAGCATCCAAGCAAACACTAACAGTCAAACGGTATCCATTACCTGGAAAGATACCGGCGCCTCGTCTTATAACATCCTTGTCTCAAACGACCTCGAAAACTTTAATCAACAACTTGCCACGAACGTCAGCCCATCCAGCAACCAGATCACCGCCAACAACGGAGAACTGACCGGAACCTTTAGTATTTCAGGCATAGCTGACACTTCCAAACTCTTCTTTTCGGTCCAACCATCCGAATAACCCCATCTCTAGTTTCAAGCTCCGAAGGGCTAGAATCGCTTCGCTCTTAGCGAAGCATCGCAAACCACATTTTGCGACCCTCTCGACCCTTGCAGGTTCGTAATCTCAGCCTCGTCATAAACTGTAACCCCCAAAAAATGCCGCTACAACACATCAGACCTATGTGAATCAACAACCTTGAAACTTGAAACTTCTAACTTGAAACTTAGAGTCCGTTCATGCCTTCACAACTAGATAGCCTGAAAGACTTCACCACCGTCGTTGCTGACACTGGCGACTTTGCCTCGATGCAAGAATACCAGCCCCAAGATGCCACCACAAACCCTTCGCTCATCCTCCAGGCCGCTTCAAAACCCGAATACAAATCGCTTGTCGAAAAAGCCGTTTCCGAAAACAAGGACTCCGGGCTAACAGGCCACGCGCTCACCGAAGCGATCATGGATCGCGTCCTTATTCTTTTCGGAATCGAAATCCTCAAAATCGTTCCCGGACGAGTCTCCACCGAAGTCGATGCTAGGCTCTCCTTCGACAAAGAAGGCACCATCGCCAAAGCCAAACAACTGATCGCCGCATACGAAGCCGAGGGCATCTCACGCGACCGGATCCTCATCAAAATCGCCTCCACCTGGGAAGGCATCAAGGCGGCCGAAGAATTGGAAAAGGAAGGCATCCACTGCAACCTCACCCTCCTCTTCGCCTTCTCACAAGCCGTTGCCTGCGCCGAGGCAAAGGTCCAACTCATCTCTCCCTTTGTCGGACGCATTTACGATTGGTTCAAAAAAGAAACCGGTGAAGAATACGTCGGGGACAACGATCCTGGCGTGCAATCGGTCACCAAAATTTACAACTACTACAAAAAACACGGCTACACCACCGAGGTCATGGGCGCCTCATTCCGTAACTCGGGACAAATCACCTCGCTCGCTGGATGTGACCTCCTCACCATCTCCCCAAAACTCCTCGAGGAACTCCAAAACACAGACGGACCACTCGAACAAAAACTCAATGCAGAAACCCCAGACTGCGACCTCGAAAAAATTTCGCTCGACGAAAAATCTTTCCGATTCGAATTCAACGAAGATGCCATGGCCGTTGAAAAAACAGCCCAAGGTATTCGTGCCTTCTCCGCCGATATCGTCAAACTAGAGCAACTCATCGAGTCCATGGTCTAAAAACCTACTCACCCTCTCTAAAGAAACCCATATCGTAGGATGTGGGTTTTTTCTTTTTGATCCACCTCCCAACCAAACCCATCCATTCCATTATCTTCACTCAACACCTTAATGAAAACAAATCAGATAAGACCAATGGAAAATTAGGTAGATTTAAAAGCAATGAACTTGAGACGATATCTCTTAATTTCCTCAGGACTTCTTACCTGTGTTGCCATTTTCCTTTTGGGCTACGGACTAAACTCTACAAAAGAAAGGCTTTCAACATCCGCTGACAAAAATTTACTGCCGTCTGATTCCAGCGTCAGAAGCACAAACCGCTTAGGAAAAAGACGCCCTCAGTTTCAAGCCAAAGGGTCAAATTCAAGCCTGAACTTGCTTGCCGGAAAATCTTTGCCCGAAGCAATGGAAGCCATCAACGCGCTCGACAGCAAAATCGGGCGTGAGCAAGCATTTATCGATTACGTAATGAACCTCTCATTGGCGGAACTCGAAGAAGCGATTGCAGTCTTTAATGATCGGGGAGTCACCTACCACGATCGCAACAATTACCATCTTCTTTTTGCAAGATTGGCTGAGATTGACCTTCAAGCCGCACTTGCCGTGGAGCTTAAACCTTACAGTCAAGAGG
>JAHDGN010000486.1 GCA_020627645.1 Akkermansiaceae bacterium | reverse complement strand
GCTGACCCACCCCCCTGACTTCGTTGCTGCGGGGTAGCTTCTAACCCTCCCCCCCTTGCCGTCATGCTATTTGCTTGAAGAATGCGCTGTCAGCTCTCTTCTCCCTATTTTGGGAAACCTACTGCCAGCTTCCTCTTAAAACCCGCTGTCTTCGCATTCTTCTAAAAAGCACAGGGTGTTTCGATGCCGGATGGTCTCGCTGTGCCAATAACGTTCGTTTGATGCACTCTTCCGAGAGCTTCCTTCTGAGAACGTCGTTGCATGATAAAATTAGTGCAGAAATGCCGTTTCCAAATCTACGTCTCCAATTGACGGTGTTTGATGAGTTACGACACAGTTATGAAAATTGGATACGCTAGAATCTCAACCGAGGACCAAAAAGAAGCCCTGCAAGTCGATGCCTTGTGGGAGACACAATGTGAAGCTGTCTATGTGGATAAGGTCAGCGGTGCGAAATCAAAACGTGAAGAGTTAGAGAAAGCCAAAGCCTTGCTACGAGCTGATGACACCTTTGTCGTTTGGCGTTTGGACCGTCTGGGACGATCCCTCAAAGACCTACTGGACTGGATGCAATTCTTTGAATCTAAAGACATCCAGTTCCAGAGTCTGCAAGAGAACATCGATACCGCAACTCCCACAGGGAAACTCATCTTCCACTTCTTTGGTGCCTTAGCGGAATTTGAGCGCGACCTCATCAAGGAACGCACCCATGCAGGTTTAGCAGCCGCAAGAGCAAGGGGGCGTAAAGGCGGAAGAAAGCCCAAGCTGGACGAGACACAACGAGCCACCCTAAAACAGCTATACCGAGCTGGTCAGCACAGTATCAGCGAGCTTCTCTCACTATTTGGCATCTCCAGACGCTTGCTTTATCACATTGTGAGGGGTGACTAATAATCCCTGCCATATTTGGGGTCTCATATTTCGCACCCCATAGGGTTGCGATAAATAGGAGAATGTAGACGGAAACCTTCAAATTTAATTATGAGAAATAATAGAAATAGGAGAAATCTTGTGGATTCTTTCTTTTGAAGAGCTAGCGTCCCACAACCTTCCCATCTTTCTGGATTTCATAGAGGCCTTTAATTTCGTTCCTTTTTTTGGCGAATGTTGACGATGCAATTCCATACTCTTTCATGACCTGGCTCTCCCATTCTTTGACGGAATCCTGAGGAAGGAAGTTCACTAAATCTTCACCTACACATTTCTGCTTCGGTCCTCGTTTTGAACTTTCTATGACGACCTGTTCATCTTCGTGCACAACAACACATGATGTCACCCATCGGCCTCGGGAGTCCTTCCCCAATGCGTTTGAGTCAAGTTTGAATGGGAAGATTCCGTTACACTCCAGATCCTTTTGTTTCCGAACTCTGGCGACAAAGCACTCACTACTTGTGTCTTTTTCTAGCGATATTTCCGTGTCAACTGCTCCTAGCAAGGAGGAGCTGCCTCTCATTCCCCTTTCGACATCCTTTCCACAGTGGTGAACTAAGGAGACATGTGCGCCGGTTAGGTCTCTAACAATGTCTAATTGTGAAATCATCGCCATCATATCTTGAGCTGAGTTTTCATCAGCGCCCGCAGAAGCTCGGCTAAGAGTGTCAATAATCACCACAGGGTTAGAAGAACTGGGAAAAGCTTTTTGAACCGTTCGAGCCATTTTTTGCCCATCTTTTAGGAGCTGTAGTGGAGCAGTCACCAACTTAAACTGAGTATCATCGGGAACTGATTTTCGTTTTTTGTAGAGTTCGATTCGATTCTTAAAGCCGATCTCGCCTTCGAGACAGAAGTAGATCACGGGACATTTCTCTACGTAACGGTCTCTCCATTTTTCGCCAGTTGCCACCGATAGAAAAAGGTCCAAAACAAAAAACGACTTACCACATCCTGGTGGGCCATAGATAGCTGACAAGGCTCTGTAGGTAAGCAGATCCTCCACAAAATCACCCTTTTCCAATTCAACTTTTAGGTCAGAAATATCGGTGAAAGGAAAAAACTGATCTGTCTCGAGGAGCTGTTTAATACCATCAAAATCTTTCTCCCTACTCACGCTCTCTCCCAAACGGCTCACATCAACAAGAGGCGGTTGCCCGGATCTACCAACGCTCAAACATCGCTTCACGTAATCCTCTCTATGTGCCTTCTCCCGTTGCCCTAAAGCCGAGTATCTAAACAAACGAATCACTTGTTCGTTGTTTCGACTGTAATGGCACAGGATGGAAAACAGAGCTTGGTCAGCTTCTGATTGAGATGGGTAT
>JAHDGN010000485.1 GCA_020627645.1 Akkermansiaceae bacterium | reverse complement strand
ACCAAAAACCTCCAACGCCGCTTCCTGCAGCGAGACTAACCCTGCCCCCCCAGTATCCACCAGAGTCCCATCGATATCAAAAAGCACCAACATCATCTAAACGATCGCAACACCCCCCCCCTTCAAACCAAGCTCGATAAAGAGAAACCTAAGATGCTCTTCACAGAACTAGCCCGGATATCTCATGAAGCAGTTTGAAATATTCGGGCTAAGCTTGGCCGAAGGCGCCAGCGAACTCAAATTCCGATTTTACTCCTCCTCGTCCGAAAACTCCTCATTCTCAACCTCGTCGGAATCGTCAAATTCCTCATCCTTCGCCTCATCTTCGTGAATCAACTCACCATGAGACAACAAGAACTTCCGCACCCGCTTCTCCGGCGCAATCGGTGACAGAACCATACTCACCGCACGACCAGCCAGCTTCGGTTCCATATCCACATGAGCCATCCCCGCCAAATCGTCCTTCACCCGATTCATCACCACAAATCCCAAATCCTTGTGAGCATTCTCACGTCCTCGGAACTGCAACTGAACCCGAACTTTACTTCCCTCATCCAAAAACTTCTCCGCTCGAGCACACTTAATGTTATAATCATGCTCCTCCGTCCGCACCCGGAACTTCACCTCCTTCATCTTCACCGGCCCCTTGCTCTTCGAAGTCTTCTTCAACTTCGACTGCTCATACTTATACTTCCCGTAATCCACAATCCGACAAACCGGAGGATCCGCATTTGCCGCAATCTCCACCAAATCCAACCCCACAGACTTCGCCTTATCCACAGCCTCCCTCGTCGACATCACTCCAAGCTGCTGGCTATCCTCTCCATACACAACTCGGACTTTCGGAGCGCGAATCTTCTCATTCACTCGGGTCATGTCCCGAGGCGCCCTCTTAAACTTCTTCTTTTTCTTGGCTATGGTCTTCTTGGGTTACGGTTAACGGCGCTACCTAACTCTCGTTAAGCCCCGCCGGACCTCATCATTATTGCACCTTCAGCCCGCGAAGCAAGGGGCATCTCACCCCGAATGAGCAGAAAAATCCCCTCAATCACCATCAACGACCCAAAAGCCGCCTCAAAGTGACCTCTCCCGAATCTCGCGAACCACTCGATCCACAAAATCCCCCGACCCCAAACTCCCCAAATCACCCTCCTCACGATGCCTCACACTCACCGTCCCCTCCTCCACTTCCTTCGCCCCCAAAACCGCCAAATAAGGCACCCGATCCAACCGAGCCAAACGAATCTTCGCCCCAATCTTATCGCCCGAATTATCCAACGCCACCCGAACCCCCGCATCACTCAACTCCTTCACCAAAGCTTCTGCCTCCACCGTGAACTTCTCCGAAATCGGCAACACCCTCACCTGCTCAGGCGCCAACCACACCGGGAACTTCCCTTCAAAATGCTCGATCAACAACCCCACAAACCGCTCCAACGAACCAAAGGGAGCCCGATGAATCATCACCGGACGATGCGGCTTATTGTCCGAACCAATATAACTCAGATCAAATCGTTCCGGATTATTGTAATCCACCTGCACCGTCCCCAACTGCCAATCCCGCCCGATCACATCCTTGACCACAAAATCAATCTTCGGCCCATAAAATGCCGCCTCCCCAGGTTCCTCCGTATAATCCACCCCCAATCCCTGAATCGCCTTCCGCAAGGCATCCTCTGCCACATCCCAACTAGCCGGATCACCCACATACTTCGACGAATCAGGATCCCGCAATGACAACCTCACCGCATAATCCTCCATCCCCAACGTTCCCAACACCGTCTTCACCAACCCCAAACACCCCTCAATCTCCTCCCCCAACTGCTCCGGCGTGCAAAACAAATGCGCATCATCCTGCGTAAAGCTCCTCACTCTCGTCAAACCACCCAACTCCCCCGACTGCTCCCAACGATACACCGTCCCAAACTCCGCCAACCTCACCGGCAAATCACGATAAGACCGATGCTCACTCGCATAAATCTTAATGTGATGCGGACAATTCATCGGCTTCAACAAAAAGCCATCCACCTCTCCCTCTCTCACCTGATTCATCAACTCCCCACAAGAACACCCCTCATCCGCCAACCTCTTCAACGTATCCCCCTCCACAATCGGAGGAAACTGACTGTCCTCATAATACGGAAAATGCCCCGACGTCCGATAAAGATCCAACTTCCCAATATGCGGCGTAAAGACCTGATAATACCCCTGTTTATCCAACTCCTTCGTAATGAAATCCTGCAGTTCCCTCCGCAC